>DAOVRI010000001.1 GCA_030628245.1 Dehalococcoidales bacterium | reverse complement strand
CTTTCTCCCTTCTCGCATAGAAGTAAGGAATATTATCTAAACCCAAATCAAGGAGTACCCTGCGGGGGCCATAGCTCCTCGGCTACATCATCCAGGCCCAGTTCCAGGAGTTTTTTCTTACTCGGTTTCGTGGTTACGCGGTCCCAGTCGAGGGCGTCAAGGTTCTCGTCTATCTGCGTCTCAATATCTGATGATACACTGGCCAGCGGGCCCTCTTTATGGGGAGGGCGACCGATTATCCGGCCATGCACCCTGAGCTTCCGAGGGTTAATACCTTCGCGCAGGGTGAAGACATGCCTTATATTGGCAATCCTCTCGCCGTATTTGAGCAGCTCATCCGCGGAACGTTCCCAACCGGTCACGGCGCTGATAAATCCCGCCAGATACCTGCCGGGCTCAGCCACAAGGGTATCACTGTGCAGGCAGAATCCGGCGGCATTAACTACATGGTCCAGAAACTGGCTGGGTCCGAAGCCAGCCGTGTGCCGGCCGGGGGTTGCGTCCATCTGGTACCTGGCAGCGGTCGGCTTACCCCTGAAAAACGGGAAATCGAACTTGGGGTCGTGCAGGCCGAGTTCCTGCCCACCGATTTGTACCGCATATTGTTCGGCGGCCTTGCCGATTTTCCCGGCGGCAACCCTGACTCCGTCGGCGAGGACATCACCGAAGCCCTCCCGCCGGGCTATCTTCTCGGTCAACTTTACCATAGCCCGGTGGTTGCCCCAGGTAAGCTCAATGCCGTCCGTATCTTTCTTGGAGATAATGCCGTGCTCATAACATTCCATGGCGAAGGCGATAATGGTGCCGGTGGAGATAGTATCCAGTCCGTAGCTATTGCAGACGTGGTTCGCCATGGCTATCGCCTCGGCGTTATTATTACAGCACATCGCTCCGAAAGCGGCCATGGTTTCGTATTCCGGCCGATGAGTGCCGGCCGGGTATTTATAATCGCCGGCGCCCGCCTTGAGCGTGCCGCGGCAGGCTACGGGACAGTGCCAGCAGCCGGTTCGGCTCTCCACGTTGGCGGCAATCAGGTCCTTGTTAAAACCGGAGACATCGGGTAGTTCAATGACACCGACGCCACCCCAGTTCTTCACGGGCGTGTCGCCGCTATGGACCGATTCGTCGGTATGTACGCCGGTGCCGTACTTGTGAAAGATTTCGAGGCCGGGCCCCTTTATCTCGGCTATATGCTCCTGCCTCGCCCGGTTGGCCCTTTCGATATCGGCTACGGGGACCTTCATATCTCCCTTTACCACCACCGCCTTCAGCTTTTTGGAACCCATGACCGCCCCCAGTCCTGAGCGCCCGGCGGCGTCGCCTCCATGGTTCATAAGGCAGGATACGAGGGAGAGTTTCTCACCGGCCGGACCGATGCTGACGAACCTGGCAGCCTTACCGTATTCGGCCTGCAGCGTATCATCGGTTTCGAAGGTACTCTTTCCCCAGATATGAGTGGCCTCTCTCAGTTCGGCTTTACCATTGTTGACATAAAGGCAAACCGGCTTTTCAGAAACGCCGGTAAAGAATACCCCGTCGTAGCCGGCAAATTTAAGGTAAGGTCCGAATTGACCTCCGGAATTGGCATCGCCCCAGCCGCCGGTAAGGGGTGATTTCGCCACGGCTACATAACGGCAGCCAAGAGTGGCCGGAGTACCGGTGAGCGGGCCGGTAATCAGGCCGAGAGTATTTTCCGGTCCCAGGGGGTCTACGCCACCTCTCTGCCGACTATAAAGAATCCTGGCCCCGATGCCGTAACCCCCGATGAAATCCCGGCACAGGCTTTCGTTTGGCGTCTCCTCTTTCATCTCTCCGGTGGAGAGATTCACGAACAGGAGTTTCCCCATGTATCCTCCAGTCATTGAAGCTCCTTTCATGGTCAATCCCGAAATATGTCTATATTCTACTCGTGATGGGCCCTGCTATCAACCTGGTCGGTATAAAAGTAAAATCCCCCGAAATCTCTTTATCGATTCGAGGGATTTTAGCTTTAAAAACGGGTATCTCTTGGGAGAGTAACAGGTCACATCAGACTGGGTAAGAAAGTGCTGAGCGAAGGAACAGCCACCAGCAGGGCAACATGGCATATGTCGGCAATGACGAATGGTATTATACCGCGGTAGAGGACGCCAAGAGGCTCATTAATAACTCCGGTAAGGATAAACAGGTTAATGCCGAAAGGCGGCGTGACCATTCCTATCTCGATAATCCTTACCATGAGCACGCTGTACCATATCAGGTCGAACCCCAGCGATTCCATCAAGGGGTACATGATAGGAATGGTGAGGATAAGTACGGCAAGAACATCAAAGAACATGCCGCATATAATATAAAAGATGAGGACAGCAACCAGGATAACCAGAGGTGGTACCGGCAGTCCTGAGATAAACTCACTGATGGTAGTTGGAATCTGGGTAATGGCTAGGAAGGCATTAAACATATAGGCGCCAATCAGCATGACGACAATCATGGCGACCAACCTCGCGCACTCCATCAGGGAGTCCCAGACGCCGTGAAGGCCTAGCTTTCTCTTGGCCAGACCGATAACCAGCGCCCCGAAGGCTCCGATGCCGCCGGCCTCTGTTGGTGTAAAGATGCCGCCGTAAATACCTCCCATTATCAGGATAAAGAGAAGGACTACCGGCCAGGTAAGCTTCAGGGAAAACACCTTATCTCTCCAGGTCGTTTTAAACGATGCCGGGGCCAGTTTCGGATTAAACCTGCACAAGAGGAAAATGGTTAGCACATAAAATAAAGCCTCGAGAACACCGGGTATTATCCCGGCGATAAAAAGCTTGCCGATAGACAACTCCGTGAGGATACCGATAAGGACAAACCCCATGCTCGGCGGTATCAAAATCCCCATGGTGCCCCCGGCCGCGATACACCCGGAGGCTAACTGTCTACTATACCCCATTTTTTTCATCTCCGGGTAAGCCACCTGGCCCATGAGTATCGCACCGACGGCGCTGGTACCGGCACAGGCGGCAATCATTGCACAGGCAAAAACCGTGGCCATACCCAGGCCGCCTTTCAGATGCCCGAGCCAGGAACGGGCCATCTCATATGCCTCCCTGCCTACACCGCTATTAGCGACGAATGAGCCCATAAGCAGGAAGAGCGGCAGCACGGCAAAATGGTAATTGTTCAGTCTATCAAACGGCAGTATGGCCAGATTGGCAATGGCGCCCTGAAAGCCGCCTATGATCCCATAACCGATAAAACCGATGAGAATTAAACCAAAACCGACATGCACTCCCATTATCAGGATTACCAAAAGAACGGCTATGCCGATTAAACCTACTTCAGTCTGACCCATGCCTGAATACCTCTTTAGCCGTGAGATAAATATCAATCAGAAATATTATACATGCCCAGCCGAAACCTACAGCCAGCAGCATCATGAAGGGCCATAACGGTAAACGTAAAGTTACTATAATACCGCCAAGCGTTTTAAAGATATAGTCCCAGGCTCTTATTCCCCCCTGCCAGCATACCATGCCGGTTGTCACGGCGGCTATAATATAAGCAACGAGAAAAATGATAGCTTGCCCTCTGGCGGAGAAGAGGTCAGATAATACCGTAATCCTGATATTCCCCAGATTAAGCTGGCAATAGCCCAGCCCCAGGGAGCCGGCTATCACCAGCATAATGCCGACTAGTTCGTAGGTACCCTCTATCGGTTTAAGAAAAAGATTGCGGCCGGCTACATCGGCAACGGTGAGAATCATCATGACACCGAGCACTCCGGCCGCAATTACCGCCATCACCCTGCTAATTATCAGTATTACCTTACCATGTCGTAATAATACTCGCTCCTCTTGCTGTAGCAACTCACCTCCTGTATCGCATGTTATTGGACGGGTCGGGCTGGGAGAATATAGCAGAGTTCCTCATTAATATACTAAGTAGACTAAGAATATTCAACGTCACCGGGGGACGGATTACGCAGTGACAGGTAAAGCCTCTTCATATTTTTTTATATACTGATATACCTCATTTCTTGTTGCTAAAATACATAAATTGGCTGGTTGACGAAATTATACACCCCGCCCCATAAAATAAGCAAGACCTCCTGCAACTTCTGCGATGGCAGCCCGGTCACGTATACCCTACCCCCCTACCTCTCTCAGATTGTACCATACGTATTTTTCGAATTTTACGATGCTATTTACACAGGAGGCTGAATAGGGGTTGACAGAAATAGGAAATAAATTATAAAGTGTGAATTAACTTAACATATCCATTCTATTTTTAAATTTAAATCTAGCAAAAGGAGGTGTTGAAGTGTAAATGTATAGCCGTGTGAGCAGCTATATAAATTTTAACTTAACTGAAAAGGAGGAAAAATGAAGAAAAGAAACTGGATGATTGCAGTACTCACTGTAGTTTTACTGGCATCGCTGCTACTGTCTGCCTGTGCCGAGCCAGCCCCGGCACCAGCCCCGGCACCAGCACCAGCACCGGAAAAGCCAGCACCAGCTCCAGCACCAGCTCCGGAACCAGAAAAGCCAGCACCAGCTCCGGCACCGGAACCAGCACCAGCGCCAGAGGTCAGGACGATTAAATTTAACTACACGATGCCCCCGTTTTCAGCCGTAGGTGTGGGCTACGAGTGGTGGGCGGATGAGTTTGAGAAACGGACGGACGGTCGCTACATCGTGGAGACTTATGGATTTTCGGCCTTATTAGACGATGCAGGCTCTCTGGACGCGGTAAAACAAGGTGTCTGTGAAATCGTCATGACCTCTACCGGAAGCAAAATGGCCGATTTCCCATTAGCCGCGGTTGGCGATCTCCCCACGCTGTCGTTTCACAAGAAGGGTGTTAGCATGGAGGAGTTCCTCGCATCATTCGATGCCGTGAAAGAATTCTATAAGGTACCGGAAGTTGCAGCCGAGTTCGAACCCTATCATTTGATTAAAGCCCTTGCAATAGACCCGGGTTACCTTATTAGTGCGAATAAAGAGGTAATCGTGCCGGAAGACCTTGAAGGCCTCAAGGTCGGCGGGGCACTGGGCGCTCTGGCAGATATGATGAGTGCTTTCGGCGCTGCCGGCGTCTTCCAGATACCTCCTCAGGCGTACGATAACATGCAGAAAGGGGTAACCGATGCCGCTATCATGACCTATGCCATGATAGGCCCTTACAACATGTTCGAACTTTGTGACTACATCTTGAAACAGACCTTCGGCGCCGGGACCCTGCTCATCCTGACGAGCCACGAATTCTATGACTCCCTGCCGCCGGAAGACCAGGCGATATTCGATGCTACTTGGGAAGATGCCTTGATAGTATGCGCCCAGGGTATGTATGACGAGACCGTACATAGTGAACCCGCTATTATAGAATCGGGCATCACTATCAACACCCCCACCCCGGAGCAGTCGGCCCTGTGGGATGAAGCAGCTGTAACATACGCGTTTCCTACCTGGGCAGATATGTGTCATGACCTGGGTTACAGCGAAGAGGTTACCGACAGGGTCCTCGCGACCTGGAAGTCTCTGATAGAAGAATATACCACTCAGAAATAAGCCTTCAGACTATTAGCGGGATAGAAAGGCTTCGGAGGGTTTACTGCCTCCGGAGCCTTTTCTTTCATAGAGTTAATCAAACTATGTATCGACTGGGGCGCTTGGCCGGTAATGACAGTCGATAACTATTATAGATGGTGGTGTATGGCCCGCCTCTCGGGTGGCTAATGCCTGGCTCTGGGATGGAGAATTGACAGCCAGGTGCCGCCTATGTAATATTCTGACAAGGGCGATGCAGGAAGCCGTTTTGCCAGTGGAGAGTGCATTATCCCGGGCCTCGTAGTATTAGTGGTATTGCTTGCCGAAAAAGGGGCAGGCGTTAAGTAAAAAATCCCTGCAAAAAATGTACGGGAGGTAAACAAAAATGGAAGAGCAACAGGCGGGGTTATTACTGGATGAAAAGCAGGAGGCGATGTTTGATTCGTGGCTTTCGCCACAGGGCATAGAGTTTACCAGCCCCGAGGCCGAGAAGTCATACAAGGAGAGAGTAACACGGGTAAAAGATGCGGTCCAGTTGAAGAAAACGCCGGACAGGGTGCCTATCTTTAACATTGTTAACTTTTTCCCCGCTTACTATGCAGGCCTGACCCCTCATGATATGATGTATGACTACGAAAAGCTCACCACCACCATCAGGAAATACGTCCTGGACTTCGAGCCGGATGTGAACCCAGGCGCGTTTTTCGCTGGCTCGGGAAGGCTCTTTGAAATTCTTGACGTCAAGTTATATGCCTGGCCCGGGCATGGAGTCGCGCCCGAAAATACCTACCAGTGCATTGAAGGCGAATACATGATGGCGGATGAATATGAGGCCTTGATTCAGGACCCGTCACATTTCTGGAACAGCACCTACTTACCTCGCATATGCGGAGCCCTGGAGCCCTTGAAGATGCTGCAAAGTCCCACCAACGTCCAGGAGGGTTCGTTCGGTGCTTTTGTCATGCCGTTCGCTATGCCCGACGTTCAGGCTGCCTATAAAACTCTTTTTGAGGCAGGGGCTGAAACCATGAAATGGATGGGGGTTGTCAGTGGTTTCAGTCATGAGATGGCCGCCGCCGGATTTCCCGGCTTCCTCGGTGGCCTTGCCAAGGCACCTTTTGATGTTATTGGTGATACTCTCAGAGGCACCAAAGGGGTAATGGTGGATATGTATCGGCAGCCCGCCAAACTCCTCCAGGCTCTGGAGGTAATAACGCCGTTCATGATTAAGATGGGGGTGTCCATGTCAAAGATGAACGGAAATCCCCTGGTGTTTATGCCGCTGCATAAAGGGGCCGACGGTTTCCTCTCCGATGAACAGTTCAAGACCTACTACTGGCCCACCTTGAGAAAGGTTTTCATGGGCTTGATTGAAGAGGGCTGCGTACCGTTTCCCTTTGTTGAGGGCAGCTATAACTCGCGTCTGGAAGTTATCAGGGACGTGCCTAAAGCCAAGACTGCATGGACGTTCGACGTGACAGACATGGCCAGGGTGAAGAAAATACTGGGTGATGTTGCCTGCATAAGTGGCAACGTGTCTTCCTCGCTGCTGATTACCGGCACAACCGAGCAGGTGAAGGAAAGATGCCGCCAGCTCATCGATACCTGCGCCCCCGGCGGCGGTTATATCATGGCCAATGGGGCTGCCATTGACAGGGTCAAGCCAGAAAACCTTAAAGCAATGATTGATTTTACCAAGGAATACGGTATATATAAATAGGTTCTTAACGGGTTGAGATTTTCATATTTCAGGAGGTAAAACAGTGCCAGATAGAGACTTGCGAGCATGGATGGCCCAGCTGGATGCTGAGGGTGAGTTAAAGAGAGTAACAGCCAGGGTGGACTGGGATGACGAGATATCTCAAATCATAAGAAAGGTCTATGTACAAGAAGGCCCGGCGCTTCTATTTGAGAATATCAAAGACCACGAAGCTACGCTTTCCAGAAAGCTTTTTACCAATGGCCTGGGAACGCGCTCCCGTGTCAACCTCATGCTCGGCCTGCCCAAAGATACGCCCACTACAGAGACTATTCAGACGATTAGAAACAGGATGAAGAAGCCTTTGGAGACGGTGAAGGTCAAAACGGGGCCGGTCAAGGAAAACATCGTTAAGGGTGAAGACGTGGACCTTTTCCAGCTCCCGGTCCCCAAGTGGCACCCGCTTGATAACGGACGCTATATCAACACATTTAACGCTACCGTCACTAGGAACCCCGATACCGGGCAAAACAATGCAGGTGTTTACCGGGGCACGATATTAAGTAAGAACAAGATAGGCGTGCTTTTGATGCCAATGAAGGACTGGGGTATCACTTATAGTAAGTACCAGGAGATGGGCAAACCCATGCCCGTGGCATTCGTCTACGGCTGGGACCCCACCTTAATAGTTGTCGCCGGCAGCCCTGTTATCGGGCCTGAGTATGAACTGGTCGGGGCGCTGAGGCAGGAGCCTGTCGAGCTTGTTAAATGTGAGACTTCCGATATTGAAGTGCCCGCATCCGCCGAAATAGTGGTTGAGGGCACTATGTCCCCTGACCCAAGCACTTACGAAATAGAAGGGCCCTTCGGTGAGGGGTCAGGGTTTTACGGGGAAGCGAGAAAGAGACCGGTGGTGGAAGTCAGCTGCATCACCCACAGAAACGATGCCATTTACCGTGGTTCTCTGGTGGGTACCAGAGAAGGCGTTACCGAGATAAGGGCAGCCGTCAGTACTATGATGTCGGTGGTTAACTGGAATACCCTGGAAGCCCACGAAATTCCCGGAGTGCTTGATGTTACCACGGGGCCGATATCAGCGGTTAAAATTCATAAAACGTATCAGGGACAGCCGAGGCAAATAGCCGCTGCCTTATGGGGCTCCAAGTTCGCCGGTCACCCCTTCAATATATTGATGGTAGTGGAAGAGGATGTGGACATTCGCAACCCCGCGGCGCTCATGGGCGCCATGCACAATAAGGTGGATTTTGACAGGGACCTGGTTGTCTACCCCTTATATATGGGGTCGCCTATTGACGTCAGCGTCGCCTATGACCTGAGGGCGGAACTTGAATACGGGGCGGCCGTAGCCAGTAAACTACTGATCGATGCCACTACGGATTGGGAGCTCCACCCCGTGCGCGCGGAGTGGGGTAATCAGAGATTTCCTCCGAAATGTCACTATTCTCGGCCGGAGACCGAGGAACTGGTGAAGAGGAGATGGAAGGAATACAACCTGTAACAGTACAACATGGGTTATACAGGCAAAATGCTGGGGAACCTCTTATTCAGGGGCCCCAGCATTTTGCCGTTATTACTACTCCTGAAAGCTACCTACTTCACAGTGATGGTCAGGGTACATGTCCATTCGGCCTTCTCGCCGCCTTCCCAGTCCCGGCTGTATTCCAGAGATACCGTGGCCGTGCCCGGGTTGACCCCCGTGAAGACAAACTTTTCCGTTCCCGCAGCTCCAACCTTGCTGGCAGAGGGTGCGGCATAACTATGGCCTGTCTGCTCTACTACTGATGTGTCACTTATCTGTGCCTCTTCATTCCACTGGAAGCCGGTTGTCCGATTAGAGCACAGTATTACCGTTACTCCCTTGTTAGCTGTAAATTCAATTTCATCCGTGATATTTGGCTCATCCGCAAAATCGTTACACGTATAAAACTCCACAGTGGTCGCGGCTGCGTAACTGGTTGTACTTGGCTTTGTGGCGGGCTTTTCAGGCTCTGTAGAGTCTCCCGTTGGCCCCGATGAGCAGGCGAGCAGGGACAGTGCCAGAAGAACCATCAGACCTGCCATAATTACTTTTACTTTCATATTCATTTCCTCCCACGTGACTTTTTAAGATTACATGAATTATAAACCCACAAGGTCACCTGGTCAACCCATCTGATTGCCAGGTTCTACTTAATTTTTAACTTCAGTTGGCGGAATGAAGTGGTTTGACAAATACCAATATCGGTGTGTACAATTTCATAGCTTGAGCATTTGTCCAAAAAGTACTCGAAAACACCACACTATCGTTTTGTTGCAGTCCAGTCAAGTATCTCCCGCTGCAGATGAACGTGATTAAAAATGACCATCACAGACCATATAAAGACTTGAGAATAGGGCATTAAATATCTGAAAGGAGTAGGCGGAGGAAGGATGGCTTTAAAAGAAGAATTGGCCGGTATCGTGAGTTCGGAAAATGTTTTTGATGACCCTGAAACGTTGGACGCCTATTCCAGGGATTTTAGCTTCGTCAAACCTGTGAAACCCCGGGTAGTGGTAAAGCCCGGGAGCGCTGATGAGGTTCAGGCGCTGGTCAGGTGGGCTAATCAGACTGCCACACCGCTGGTTCCGGTGAGTTCGGGGCCGCCGCGCTTCCACGGTGATACTGTTCCCGGCGTACCGGGAGCGGTCATCGTAGACCTGAGCGGAATGAAGAAGGTCATGAGGATTGACCGCAGAAACAGGGTGGCAATGGTTGAGCCGGGGGTAACCTACTCCGAACTCCAGCCAGAACTGGCCAGGGAAGGCCTGAGGCTTACGACGCCGTTGCTCCCGCGGGCCAGCAAGTCGGTGGTAGCCAGTCTCCTGGAGAGGGAGCCTACCCTGATTCCCCGGCAACTGTGGGCGTCACTCGACCCGTTGCGATGTAATGAAATTATCTGGGGAGACGGTCACAAGCTGGTAACCGGCGACGCCGGTAACTGGTCCTCATTTGAAGAGGCCTGGGAGAGGAAACAGGCCCCGGCAGGTGCTACGGGTCCGGGGCAGGCGGATTTCTACAGGTTTGTTTCCGCCGCCCAGGGGAGCATGGGCATTGTGACCTGGGCATCGGTAAAATGCGAGATATTACCCGCCCTCCACAAGCTCTTCTTCGTGCCGGCCCAGAGGCCTGATGACCTGCTTGATTTTACTTACCAGCTCCTGAAGTTCAGATTTGCCGACGAGCTTTTGTTATTGAACAACGCGAGCCTGGCAGCTATCCTTGGAAACGGAGCCGACCATATCAAAGCCCTGATGAAAGAACTCCCACCCTGGGTTGTCCTGGTGGGCATAGCCGGACGCAGTATACTCCCCGAGGAAAGGGTTGCGTATCAGGAGAAGGACATCGCGGATATTGCCGGGAAATTCGGCCAGCAGCTCGTGTCGGAAATCCCCGGAGCCGGGAGCGATGAAGTACTGAAAGCGATACTCAACCCGTCCCGGGAGCCCTACTGGAAACTCGACTTAAAGGGGGGATACCAGGATATCCTCTTCCTGACCACCCTCAACAGGACGCCGGAATTTATCAAGACAATGAACTCGGTGGCCGAAGCAAGCGGGTACCCGGCCTCGGATATCGGCGTTTACATCCAGCCGCTGCACCAGGGAGCCAATGTCCATTGCGAGTTTATCCTCCCCTTCGACCGGGACAATCCGGAAGAGGCAACCAGGATGCAGCAGCTCCTGACTATAGCCAGTGAAGAGCTGATTGAGCAGGGGGCTTTCTTCTCGCGACCCTATGGCATCTGGGCAGATCTGGCATACGGTCGGGATGCGCAGACTACGATGGTACTAAAGAAGCTTAAGGGAATATTCGACCCCAACAACGTGATGAACCCGGGTAAGCTATGCTTTTAAGCGCAAGAAAAACAAAGAAAGAAGGCATCAGAAATTGGCGCTAGAAGACTATAAAGTTGATATGGAGAGGTGCAGCCAGTGCTCGTACTGCAAGTGGATTCCATTTGACCAGGTAAAGAGCTGGAGGTTTGCCAAGGGATGTCCCAGTATTGCCTATAATAACTTCCTGAGTTACTCCGCGCGCGGCAGGTACGCTGTCGCCCTGTCGCTCCTGAACGGCCAGAGCACTTATTCCGATAGGGTGGTGGATATAGTTTATAAATGCACGACCTGCGGGTCCTGTGACGTTTCCGATAAGATTTGCCGCTACAACTTGGAACCGCTGGAGATGATACATGAGTTAAAATTCAGGCTGGTTGAGGATGGTCAGGTGCTGCCGCAGCTTACCGCTGTTATCGAGCATCTCGGTAAAGAAAACAACATGATGATGAAATCCGGAGCCAACCGCGGCGATTGGGCTGAAGGCCTGGACGTCAAGCGTATCCCCGGTGAGTCGGCGGAAGTGCTCTTCTATGCCGGCTGCCGGTTCAGCTACGATGAAGAACTGCAGGAAACAGCCAGGTCGGCCGTAACCCTTCTTAAAAATGCCGGCGTTGATATCGGCATCATGGGGGTAGACGAGTCCTGTTGCGGCGGCAGAGCCTATGACATGGGCTATAAAGAAGAATTCACCAGGCTTGCGGAGAATACTATCAAGGCCTGGACTGCGGCCGGTGTCAAGACGGTGGTAACCCCCTGCGCCGATTGCTTTCGCGCCTTTTCACGCCTTTATCCTCCCCTGGGAGCGAAGTTCGAGATTCTCCATACCGTGCAGTATTTCGACCGCCTGATTAAGGAAGGCAAGATTAAGTTCAGCAAAACTATACCCATGCGCGTTACCTACCACGACCCCTGTCATCTGGGCCGTCAGGGAGAGCCCTATGTACCCTGGGAAGGCAAAGAGAAGAAAGTCAAGAATCAAATAGTGGTCTATGAGCCGAGAAGGCCGAGGTACAACGGGGCCTGGGGTGTCTATGACCCGCCGAGAGACGTGCTTAAGAGTATCCCCGGTCTGGAACTGGTGGAGATGGAGAGAATCAGGGAGTATGCCTGGTGCTGTGGCGCCGGGGGTGGGGTAAAAGAAGCCTACCCTGACTTTTCCAGCTGGACGGCTACGGAAAGGATTGAGGAGGCGAAGTCCACCGGCGCTGAGGCAATAGTGAGCGCCTGCCCGTGGTGTGAGCGGAACTTTATCGATGCCATTAATGCCGCTGGCGAAAAATTGAAGGTCTTTGATGTTACCGACCTCGTCAAACAGGCAATATAACAACGGAAGGATTGAGACATGGCACTATCGAGAGAAGCCTATCGGGAACTAGAAGGAATTGTGGGCAAGGAGAACATATCCGACGACCCGGCATTATTGGATTGTTACCGGTACCCGCTGTCTCATACCGCCATTCACATCGGCCCCTATTACCGGGTATACACGCCCAGGGGGGCGGCTGTCCTGCTGCCGGGAAGCGCCGAAGAGGTCCAGGGCATCGTCAAATTATGCAACAAATACAGGGTAAAATTTAAGCCTTCCAGTACGTTCTGGTCGGCCTGGGGGTTTCCTTTAGAGGATGACACCATCCAGCTGGATATGAGGCGGATGGACCGAATCCTGGAGATTGATGATAAGAACAATTTTGCCGTGGTTGAGCCGCATGTCATCGGGGCGACACTTCAGGCTGAAGCGATGAAGGTGGGACTGAATACCCACATCCATGGGCCCGGCGCCAGCTGTTCCTGCCTCGCCAGTGCTACTGCCTTGGGAGGACTTGGACCGGATACCCTTTACATGGGTCATCACAATGAGAATCTGCTCGGCGTGGAATGGGTCATGCCTGATGGGGAAGTCCTGAGGGTAGGCTCGGTGGGCTCCGGGTTGGGCTGGTTCTGCTGTGACGGGCCGGGACCCAGTCTGAAAGGACTCGTCCGGGGAATGATAGGTACTAACGGGGCGATGGGCGTATTCACCAAGTGCGCCATCAAACTCTACCCCTGGCCCGGACCGGCCCCGCTACCGGTCGAGGGGAAGCCGCCCGCCTACAAAGCGGTGCTGCCGGACAACTTCAGGGTATATACCCTGGGCTTCCCGGCCTGGAAGGCGTGGGCTGATTCCTGTTACCTGATTTTCGACGCGGGAATCGGCTACGTCGCTCACCGGCAGTTCAGCATGTTCGGCAGAGACCTGAAGGGTGCCATGGTCAGGATACTGTCCGACCCCACCAAAACGCTTTCCGACATTGAGGAACTGCTGAAAGACCCGGAAGTACAGAAAATGACCGAGGATATGAAGCGCGATTACCAGATTGTCCTGGCGGGCATGACCCCGGGGGATATCGAATGGCAGGACAAAGCTCTGGATAAGATACTGGAAGAGACCGGAGGCTGGAAGGTAAAGGCGATGCTGGAACCCGACCTGTATAACTGGTCTCTACTTTACATGATAAGGCTGGGGCACAAGAATCTGAACCTCGTTTATGGAGGCGGCTATGACGGCTGTTTCGGACTGGGAGGGACTCCGGACTTCGGGGCTTCTGGAGAACCACCGCGTGTTGAACAGGCAACGGCATTCAAGGTTGAATGGGAGAAGAAGGGCAATGTTGTCGCCTGTGGTGGTGACGCCATGATGGGAGGAATAGGTGGTATGGGAGGCGGAGGCCACGCCCTTTGGGAGAACTTCACCCATTTCGACCCGGCTGATAAGGCATCAACGGAAGGAACCTTCGAATTCTTTAATGCTACCGACAAGTACGGTATGGAAAAAGGCTTTGGTCCCGGTATGGAGAAAATGAACGATTACGCCAGGTGGACCGATGGCAAAACAACCCCCAAGGAAATACGCGACCGCATACTCGGGGCGGCGGCGCAACCGGAGGCGTTTCGCTACCAGCGTAAGTTTAAGGAGACCTTCAATCCCAATGACCTCGGTGATGGATATTACCGTACCCTAGACGACCCGATTGAGTAACAACGTGCCTGACCGTAAGCATAACCCTCTTTGACAGGAAAACTGGGAATTCAGGCATGATTTATATACCCTGATACGTACTGGTAGCATACGGCGATTAATACCCGGAACAGGTAAAATTTGATAAGGAGGAGTTTTTAAAAATGGCTCTTCTGGAAGAACCAATAAAAGAGGTCAGAACCCTTAAAAATTATATCGACGGAGAGTGGGTGGAATCTAAAGGTGAAGTCGTCGACGTGGTAAACCCCGCTACATACCAGACAATTGCTAAAGTACCTATCTCGACCGGCGAAGAAATGGATGCCGCCGTGGAAGCCGCCAAAGCGGCATTCCCCGACTGGCGGAGGACGACTCCGGTAGCCAGGGCGAGGTATCTCTACCGATTGAAAGAGTTACTGGAAGAGAATTTTGAGGAAGTCAGCAGAATCCAGACACAGGAACATGGCAAGACCATAGATGAGTCGAGGGGCGAGACCCGGCGCGGCATCGAAAACGTGGAGGTCGCCTGCGGTATCCCTACGTTAATGCAGGGATATTATTCCGAGGATATTGCCCATGGCATCGACGAGTGGGTAATTCCCACACCCCTGGGGGTTTTCGGTATTATAGGTCCTTTCAACTTCCCGTTTATGATTCCGCTCTGGTCGGCGCCGTATGCCGTAGCTACCGGCAACTGCGTGATAGTAAAACCATCGCCGGAGGTCCCCAACAGTCAAATGAAACTGGCCGAGCTAGTGGAAGAAGCCGGTTTCCCTCCCGGAGTATGGAACGTAGTCAATGGCGAAAGAGCTGTTGTCGGCCGCGTGCTGGAGCATCCGGATGTTAAGGGAATAACCTTCGTCGGGCGCACTTCAACAGCAAAAGAAGTTATTTGTAAGAAGTGCGGTGAGACAGGCAAGAAGTATATTGCTCAGGCTAGTGCGAAGAACTTCATGACCATCATGCCCGACTGCGATGTAGAAAGGACCGTGACGGCCATGATGACTTCGTTTTTCGGTAATACCGGTCAGCGATGCCTATCGGCGGCCAATGCCGTTATTGTCGGTGAAGACGACGCCTTCTACAAGAGTTTCATGGACAGGGTTGTCGAACAAACCTCCAACATAAAGATTGGTTACGGACTTGATGAATCGGTGCAAATGGGGCCGGTGCGGGACAAGGGGAAAAAGGATAACATCATAAGTTATATAGAAAGCGGTATAAAACAGGGGGCGAAAATCAGACTTGATGGCAGAAAAGATATCAAGATTGTGGGCGACTATCCGGAAACATGTTTTCTTGGCCCAACTATCTTCGAGGACGTCACACCGGATATGAGAATAGGTTCCGAAGAAATTTTTGGCCCTGTAATGAGTGTCATACGGGTGAAAGACCTGAACGAAGCGATAGAGATTGCCAATGCCAACCCATACGGCAATGGCGACTCCATCTTTACGACAAGTGGCAAAAGCGCCAGAGAGTATCAGTACAACATTATTAGCGGCAACGTCGGTATCAACATCGGTATCGTCGCGCCGATGGCCTTCTTCCCGTTCAGCGGCATGAAGGATTCATTCTTCGGAGTGCTGCACACACAGGGACGGGAGGCGGTTCGCTTCTTCACGGAAAGCAAGGTCGTTATTCAAAGGTGGTTTTAATAAGGGAATAAAAAAATAGATGATATTACACACAGCATCCGAGGGCATCACCTTTGCCAGGAAACTCGAAAATGACTCGGCGGAGTTCTACGAGAATCTGGCTCAGCGAAACGCGGAAGATGCCGAGATTTTCCTCTCTTTTGCCGGAGAGAACAAGAAAAATGTAGTCCAGGTTGAGAGGGCCTACTATGGAGTTATCACCGATGCCATTGAGGGCTGTTTTGCGTTTAATATCGACCCGGACGACTACACCTTAAAGACGGCGGTACCGGACGGGACGGACTACGCCGATATTTTAAAACAGGCTGTGGAGATAGAAAAGACGATTATCAACTTTTATACGG
This sequence comes from Dehalococcoidales bacterium, assembly GCA_030628245.1. Lineage (GTDB taxonomy): Bacteria > Chloroflexota > Dehalococcoidia > Dehalococcoidales > RBG-16-60-22 > JAFGPF01. The sequence continues at coordinate 20,346 of DAOVRI010000001.1, read as the reverse complement.
ATGCAGCCGAACAATCAAGGTCTCTGATGGCAGATGTTCCCCGGGCTTTTACGATGGTAGCCAGGAAAAGGGGGAACCGCCTGGAAAAATTGGGCTCGTTTCTTAAGAGGTAACAGGAGTAGACTTACTTATCTTCGCTGTTCAGGCCCTCCCATCTTTTGAAGAGGTCGTGCTTGATATCAAATACGTCCAGAACCTTACCGACCGTGTGGTCGACGAGGTCCCGGATTGTCTCCGGTTTATGATAAAAGGCGGGAATCGGCGGAAAGACAATAGCGCCCATCTCCGTCAGCTTTACCATGTTTCTCAGGTGACCCAGATGAAGCGGGGTCTCTCTCGCCAGCAAAACCAGCCTCTTTCTCTCTTTCAATGCGATATCGGCGGCGCGGGTAATCAGGTTATCCGTGTATGAGTTCGCCAGTGCCGAAAGGGTCTTCATGCTGCAGGGGGCAATCACCATGCCGTCCCTCTTGAACGAGCCGCTGGAAAGCCTGGCCCCGATATCGTTGATGTCGTAGCAGACATCCGCCAGGGCTCTTACCTGCTCCAGCCCCCAATCGGTCTCATGCCTTATAATTTCTTCTCCGACTTCAGAAATGATAAGGTGTGTTTCCACTTCTTTATTGGACGATAATACCTCGAGCAGCCGGATGCCGTATATCGCTCCAGAAGCCCCGGTTATCCCGATAATTAATATCACTCTACATCCTCCCCGTAAATAAAAGACATAGTAAGCCCGGCGTTGCCCGTTCTCGTTAAGCATCGTCCGGATTTACTCGGGGCAATGGGTGGGACTATTAAACCATGACTCGCTCTATAAGTTGCCCGGTTGCCTTATCGTACGGCCTGTTGAAGGCTTCGGGGTACTGTCTCCTCATTTCGTCCAGGTCGGTACGCCCTACCTCTACCAGGTAACCGCTGGTCGCCATCCCCGCGCAGTTTTTGGAGGTACAATTATGCGGACTGATGGTATTAATGGCGCCGCCTCTATCAAGCTCGCCCACGATTATCGGGTCGTACCTGGCACCGTGGTCGACATATACCACGCCGGGCATTATTCTCTCCGTCACGTAAGCGCCCACGAGGACCCCACCCCTCTCGTTGAATACCTTAACCACGTCCCCGTTGGCGATACCCCTCTTTTCAGCGTCCGCCGGGTGAATCCAGATGGGCTCATAGTGGTAGCCGTCCGCCCCGATAACCTTGCAGGTTTTAATTTCGTGGAACCAGCTTATGTCATCAAGGTTGGCGTGCACCCGCCACCGGCCGTGGTTGGACATTATGAGCAGGGGATAGTTCCTGGCTCTCTGGCTGGAAAGGCTTTCATCGTGACTCACACCCTTTTCAATCCAGTGAGGAACCGGCGGCCTCTCCTCGTCATCGGGGAAGTGCTGCGCCAGAGACTGGGAATAGTACTCTATCTTCCCGGAAGGGGTCTTCAGGGGGTTTTTCTCCGGGTCTTCACAGAAGCCGCTCAAGCCGGGCTTGTGTTTCTTCCAGTCCGGGTCGGTGGCCACAACATAATAGCCTTTCTCTTTGAGTTCCTCGTAGCTGATCAGAGGGGCTACTTCCGAGTGGTCAAAGCCGAACTCTATCCAATCCTTGACAGACCGGCCCCTGGTGTACTCTTTCAGCAGGCCCAGCCTTTCGGCTATCATGCAGACTACCTCGTAGTCGGTCTTGGACTCGCCTCTGGGCTCTATGCACTGGTCCTCATACATCACGGTATTGAACTGGCCGCTGAAGTTATCGGTGGCGATATCCTCTTCCTCGAACTTGGTATTGACGGGCAGGAGGATATCGGCGAAGAGGCAGTCGTTCTCCATCCAGGGGTGCTGCACCAGCATGAACTCGATTTTAGGGCTCTGGTACGCTCTGGCGGTGCTGTTGCTGTCATTCCAGCACGTCAGCAAACAGGGCGTATCGGACCATATCATGTGTATTTCAGAGCACCCGTCTACCGGGTACTTGTACTGAACGAACTGGTCGTCACGCGGGAACCCGGCACTGGTAGTACCGTACCAGGTGAGGGGAGGATTAAGAATGGCATCGTGAATGAGGGTCTTGGGTATGAACTGCTTGGGGAATTGCATGTCCTCCTTTTCACCATCCGCCGCCAGACCTCTCTGCACAGCCGGACTGCCTACCCGCTGCCCGCGACCGGCGGCATTTACGTCCGGTAGCTCTGTCGCCCGGGGCAGGGGATGCCAGCCCGGGTCAAAAAACAGGCCCCATTCAATCATTTTTACAAAGTGCGCGCCGGGCTTACCCAGTCCCTGCATGCCCAGCAGGCAGACCTCAATCCGGGCGGGCTCTGTCGAGTAAGGCCCCCTGATAGAAGAACCGCCGTTGCCATGCGCTATGGATGTCTTTTTTGATGCCCAATCCCTGGCCAGGGCTTTGACAATCCGGGATGGGACCCCGCATTTCTCCTCCGCCCATTTGGGGGTCTTGGCGACTCCGTCTTCCTTACCCAGAACGTATTCGGCAAACTTGTCAAATCCAAAGGCGTGATTCGCCACGTAATCCTTATCGTAGATTCCTTCGGTGAGCCAGACATGGGCGATGGCCAGTCGCATAGCCGCGTCGGTATTGGGCCATATAGGTATCCATTTATCGGCATGAACCGCCGCTCCGTAGTTCAGGTCCGGGCAGATATATACCTGCTTTATTCCCAGGTCGGTGAACCAGTAGCACAGCCGACTCGGCAGCTGGCCCTGCCAGCCCCAGGGGGTGGTTTCCACGTCGCAACCCCAGAACAGCACCAGCTCCGAGTAATCCGCTATATCCGGGATTACATTGGTTAAAGGATACTGTTGACCCAGATTTTCACATCCCCAGGTATGCTTGGCACCCCAGTACCAGCCTTCCCAGCTGTCCGGGTTCCTCATCTGTATGGTATATCCCCCCAGAAGGTCGAGGAGCCTTCTCTGGCAGCCGTGGGGAGCGTGTACGGTTTTCGTTTCCCCGTGACCATCCGCCTGAGCAAGTATCGTGTAAGGCCCGTACTTCTTGTTTACCCTCTTTATCTCGCTGGCGATGATGTCCAGGGCCTCGTCCCAGGAGATTCTGACATAGCCGCTCTTGCCCCGGTTCTGCGTGTTTCTTTCTCCGTTGGGGTCCCAATCGACTCTTTTTAACGGATGTAGAATCCTGTTGAGGGACATAGCCCGCTTCTTATAGGCCAGGCTGAAAGGTCCTATCAGTGATTTCATGCTTGGCTCAAAGACCTGACCGCGTGACTCCATCTTCCATGGGTTGAATTCTTCAGGTTTATATTTCCAGTCGTAGTGCAGCGGTCTGACCCTGACGATTCTCCCATCTTTGACATCAATAACGGAGGAATTCGCGTCCCCCGATATTGAGCAGAAACCAAGCCCTTTACAGACGCTTTTTTCACCCTTGGCTGCTTTTACGGGGTTATCCTTTTTCAGTACCATTTTGCCTCCACAGGTTTCAAATTTGCTTTATATTATCATAACCGGGCGCCTGTTTGCACCGATATCTAATCGGTAAGTCCAAACTCTTAAGCTGACGACTGCCAGCCCCTTAGCCTACGGTTATTTCTCCCGCTACCGGTTTGCCCGCCTCTACCGCCTCGAGAAACTCAATAACAGCCTGGGTAAACAAATCGGGGCGCCACCGCGCTGTTTCATGAACTGAGCCTTTTATTACCACGTAGCGTGAGCCCTTGATATGCTCGTGCAATATTCTCGTACCCGATACTACCATGGGCAGGTCGTCACTGCCGACGGTTATCAGGGTGGGCACATTAATATTATCGGCAGCCTGGCGCTGCCATTCAGCCTCCCAGGGCCTGGCCCGGCCTACGCCGATATATCCATTAACCGGGAATCTGGCCATTCTCTCGACATGCTGCTCCTGAAGGGCTTCGTCCTTCGGGACGGGAGGGAAAGCGGTTCCGGTGGCAATCTGGCGCCGGGCGAAATCGGCCATGCCTCTCTCCCGGGCATACCTTTCACCCTTTTCCCGCCCCTCGTCCATGGCGGCCTGTATAGCGGGGTCGGAAGGCGGCTGGAAGCCGCCGTGAATATCGCAGATAAGCAGGGCTTTTACCGTATCGGGGTGGCGGCCGGCGTAACCCAGCGATATGGCGCCGCCGAGAGAAAGGCCGCCGATATAGGCTTTGGCCACCCCCAGGTGTTCGAGCAGGTGATGCAGGTCTTCCACGAGGATATCCAGGGTGTAGTTCTCCTCACCGGCCGGCGCCGAGGACAAGCCGTGGCCGCGGACGTCATAGGCGATAATCTGGTATTTGGGTGACAGTTTTTCAATTTGCGGTGCCCAAAACTCCAGGCTGGCTGAGAACGGATGGATTAAGACCAGGGGGAACCCCTCTCCAAATACTTTATAATTTATGTTGATGCCACCAAACTGGCAAACCGGCATATCAGTACCTCGTTTGTTCAATTTTCCGTGTGCAGGCTGTTACCTGCCGGCCCAGATGTCCTGGAAAAGCTGGCGGAGCTTTTCGTCCTTGCATTCGCAGGGACTGGAGAACATGTTGACATCCTTGCTGACGAGAGCCATCAGGGTATCCAGCTTATCGTTCATCTGCTGCTCCGTGATGCCGGCTTCCTTCAGGCTCAGAGGCTCACCCGTTTCCTTCGCCAGGTCTCTTAGCTTCTGAATCAGCTTTTTGATGGCTTCCTGGTCCGACTCAGCTTTAATCCCGACAAACCTGGCGGCGGTGCTGAGCCTCTCCACGGGGTCGGGGGCGCCTTCAATGGCAGGATTCGAGGCGATATATTCCAGCGAATAAGGTAATGTTATGCCTACGGAGCGCCCGTGAGGTATGCTGAAGGTAGCCCCGAGGGTATGCGCCAGGGCGTGACAGAGTGACGTATTGCTGTTGCCGAATCCCAGTCCGGCGATGGTGGCGGCATTCTGCATTTTCTCCCTGGCCACGAGGTCGGCTCCATCGGCGCATGCCCTGGGAAGCCACTCAAAGGCCAGCTTCATGGCCTGCAGGCAGAGTCCGTCACTGAAATCTGTCTGCTGCCGGGCGGTATACCCGTCGAGGGCGTGGCCCAGAACGTCAAGGCCGGTGCTGGCCGTCAATGCCCTGGGCATGCCGGACGTAAACTCGGGAACCAGCAGCGTAATATCGGGCACTATTTCCGTGTTGGCGAAGCCAACCTTGCGGTGTTCGGCGGCCTCCGCGAGCACGATGGCCCAGGTGACATCCGAGCCGGTGCCGCTGGTGGTAGGGACAGTCATGAACCTGGCTTTCTTCTGCGGATTCAGCTTGGTCTTTACGTTAACGGAGGTAATCTCGTCGGGAGCGATTTCCTGGTTCTCATAGAGCACCCAGGCTGCCTTGGCCGTGTCCAGGACCGAGCCTCCGCCGAAGCCGATGACCAGCTGGGGTTGGAACTCTTTAAGCATTTTGCTGGCCTCGATAGCACCTGCCGTCGAAGGCTCCGGCTCCGCTCCGTCCCAGATTTTAACTTCGTACCCGGCGCCCTTAACCGTTTCAACAAGTTCTCCGCTGAGCTTAACCATGTTTTTATCGGTAATCAGTGCGGCTTTATTGCCGCGGCCTTCAAGCTCGGCTCCCAACCTCCTCAGCATATTTTTACCGAACAGGATTTTTTTCGGACTCAGAAAGTAAGACATATTGTCGCCTCTTTTCCCGGGTTTAATCCAGTGGGTTTTCTCGTTTATCAATGCCCGCGATACTGCGGGCAAAGCGTTGCTTGGCATCCATGTCGGTCTCGCGCTCAATCATTATCTTCTGCGCCTGCGGTGAACCGGCGCCGTGCATGGACTCGGTGTGATAGCTGGGGGCAACCACGCCGAAGCACATGGCATGGATGAGCGATAGCATGCGGTAGCGTTCCTCGGTGGAATAGGCGGGGTCGCCTTTCAGGTATTTATCAATGATTTTACCTATTACCGGGTGTCTGAAGTCTTTCTCGGAGGGGGTGGTGACCAGGATACCGCCGGCTATATCCTCAGCCAGTCGGGTAATTTCGTAGGGAAATCTGGTCGTGTTGTGCTTGCAGACGTTAGCCAGAAGTATATGAGCCTGGTAGTTGCCCGCCCTGGTTTTCCAGCCCTGGTAGGCGCTGGCCAGGCCGCAGGCGTGTATTGTCTCGGAAAGGTGAATCATCTCCCCGATTTTCTCCCTGATATGGGCGGCCCGGCGTACGCCGTTGTAATCGGCCATGGCGGCGGCGGCGCCGATGAGGACGTCAGCAATGCCGGGTTTACAGCCGCCGTAGCTCTGCCGGTGATAAGCGGCGAACCGCTCTACCAGCATGATGGCGAAATCATATTCCCCGCTCATGAAGACACGGTCCCAGGGGACGAATACGTCATCAAAGATACTCAGGGTCTCTTGGCCGCCGAAGCCGTAGTTGCCGACATCGATGTCCCCCTCCTCGAACTTGCGTGTATCGCAGGACTGTCTGCCGTAGATATGGGTTATTCCTTGAGCATCGGTGGGTACGGCGCAGCAGACGGCGTAGTCTTTGTCATCCTCGCGCATCCTGAGGGTGGGCATGAGCAGCATTTCGTGGGAGTTCACCGTTCCGGTGATGTTGGCCTTGGCCCCCCTTATGATTATACCGTCATCCCGGCGTTCGGAGATATGGACGAACATATCCGGGTCTTTCTGCTGGCTCGGCGCCACGCCGCGGTGTCCCTTGACATCGGTCATGGCCCCGGCGACAGTCAGGTCATTCTCCTGGATATATTCCAGCCATTTCCGGAACTTCTGATGGTAATCGGTGCCGTGCTTTTCGTCAATTTCATAAGTGGTACTGAAGGTGGCATTGATGCCGTCCATGCCGACACACCTCTGGAAGCAGCAGGCTGTTCTCTGTCCCAGCTCTCTCTGCAGTTTAATTTTTCTGACCATATCATCGGGGCTCTTGAAGAGGGAGATGAACCTGTTGACCTTCTTCCCCGTGAGCATGGACTCCGTGACGGCCAGGGATTCGATTTCGGGTTCGTGGGCGAGCTTATAGGTCATGGCCACCGCATTGGTTGACGGCTTGATGATGGGGTTATCAACCCAGTCCTCGACCTTTTCGCCAAGCAGGTAAAGATTCAGTTTCAGATGGCGCAGGCTTTCGGTATACTCGCGTGCTGTCTTTAACATATCATCCTCCTTCCCAAAGGGTTGCTACCTATTGAGGGGCGGAAACATGGTTCGGGTCGAAGAGTGCCCTGATTTTAGCTTCCTTTTCAGGGTAGTTACCCCAGACGGGCCCGAATATTTCATCTTCGGGGAATATAGTAGAACCACCTCCCGTAGCACAAAACTTGTGGACGTCGTCGTGCCACTTGTCCAGTGCATCCCTGTTTTCCACAGAAGACATGCGGAGGCATTCCATCTTGGCGATGTAGCCCAGTTCGTAGGGGCAGACCCAGTTCGTGGTGCCGTAGTCCTCCAGTATCCGAGGTTTGTACTTTTCCGTTATCTCATTAACAACCCGGCTGTACCTGACGGCCTGGTTGATGGATTCGTAGGATACCTCGGAAGAGAACCTGCCCCCGACAACGTTGGCGCAGATGGCATCGGCAGCCATGAAATTCGTTTCATCGCGACAGGGAGCTTCACGTGGGGAACCGCCGAAATCCTTGACTATGTCCAGTAAAACCTTCTCCTCGTATTCCAGGCGCTTGTCGGAGCCGATACCGTACAGCAGTACGCGGAGGTCTTCCTGGTTCGGCTTAATTTTAGGGCCGTTTTCTTTCCAGGCTTCCCAGAAGCCGCCGCAGCCAACTCCCCTGGTCCTGGCAACACTCCGGAATATCGGTGGCACCGTCATCACCACCAGACCTATCTCAGACCTGCCGATTTCAAACATGGCATTGATGGCATCTTCCCGGGAATAGAACCTGATATTATACCACTTAAACCTGTTCGGCGGTAGCTTCATGAACGAATGGAATGCCCAGCCCATCGGCTCAAGCTCCTCGGAGACGAAGGGGAATATCTTTACCCCTATCTTGGTGACAATCCCGAGTCTCGACTGATGCCCGGCGCATCCCCTCAAAAGACCGCGAAGGTCGGGGCCGGGTCCTTCGCCCCAGAAGTAATCATCTGACATCGATAGAGAACCCATCTTCAGCATCTCACCATCGGGGAGCACCCACTCGACGCCCAATAACCGCTGGTAACCAAGGCCGTATCTCCACCCGATAGGGGCATCACCCATATTAACGGTATTGGCTAGCACCGAAGAGTTGCCGCCGCACCCCGGGACAAAGGTGATGAGACCCCTCTTGAGCAGGTCGGCCTGAAGTGCCGAGAAGGCTACCCCCGGCCCGACGATAGCGTACAGGTTCTTCTCATCTATCTCAATCTCGTTCATCCTCTTCAGGTCGATGAGGATGGAGTCGTCCTTTCTGGCATAAGTACCGGCGCTGTAGAAAGTGCTGGTGCAGACGTAGGGTATCTTGTACCTGTTGGCTACCTTGACGATTGCCTGCACCTCCTCGGTGCTGGCCGGTTCGATGCTGCACCCGGGTCTGCGTTGTTCATCAGAAGGACTGGACAGACTGCAATAGCGGTCGGCCTCACAGATTGCCGGGTCGTCGCTAACCCATTCGGGTCCGACAATAGATTGCAGTGTCTGATAAGCTTCTCTAGGTATGCTCATCGCTATCTCCTTTAACTTTTTCTACCTGATTGCCCGAAGCATTACTTCGGTAATGTCATAAACCTTGATACCGGTGTTATTAGCATCAGCGGCTCTGCCGAGGATGTCTTTACAGTGGGGGCAGCTGCTTACTATGGCCTCGGCGCCGGTTGTTATGGCCTCCTCGATTCTTTCGCCGGCTGTCCACAGGGCAAAGTCCGGGAAGGCTGTCCCGACGCCACCGCCGTAACCGCAGCACCAGGCATTATCCCAGATTCTTTCCATTTCGATAAGCTCCAGCCCCCGGATTCCTTTAAGGATATTCCTCGGCGGCTCATAAACGCCTTTTTCCCCGCGTCGCCATGTCTTACCCACGGCAATGTTGGGCGGCTCATATTTTGGTTCCCAGTGGTACCACGGCTCGGCAAGCCTGCCCAGGTTACACGGGTCATGGTAGGTTACCTTCATGGGAACGCGCCGGTTGAATTTGAATTTGCCGTCCTGCATCAACTGGTCGATATACTCCGTTATGTGCAGGACGGTATAAGGCATATCTTCGGTGGACTTTTCCATTATCTTGGGATAGTCCACCTTGAGTGTCTTGTAGCATTCGGCGTCACTGGTTATCACCGTCTTGGCGCCTGAGTCCTTGATAGCCTTTGTGTTGTGGTCGGCCATCTCCTTCGCCGGTGCCAGCTGGCCGGTGGCAAACAGCTCATGGCCGCTGCTCCATTCATCCTCCAGAACCATGAATTTGGCTCCGGCTTTTCCCAAAATCTTAGCGGTAGCTTGGGCAAGTTCCGGCCACCGGTAAGACATGGGGTCACCGACGAAATAAAGGATGTCAGCTTTCTTGGCCGGCTTGATGTCCGGCGGCAGCCAGTTCAGGCGCTCCTTGGGGTCGGCGCCGTAGATGTTGTGACTGGACTTAACGTTATCCGCCAGCATCTTATGCTCGGGTAAGGGGCCCTTGCCCTGTTCCACGCACCGGCATCTCAGCGTCTCGATTACCTGCAGCACCTCGACATCCAGGTTTCGTTTGCACTTCGTGTCACAACCGCCGCAGAGGGTGCAATGCCACAAAGCATCCATGAGTTTCGGGGTGAACTCCAGCTTGCCGGACAGCTCAGCTAGGGCTGAGTGCAGTAAACCATGCGCCGAATATAGATTGAATCGGTACCTCGTGTCTATCGGGCACTGCCGGGAAAACCGGGAGCTTTTAACCCAGTTGAGGTCGACAAACTTGCAGTAGCTGCACCTCACACATGTTTCGGCTTGATGTTTATATTCTTCAACTTTCAACATTTTTCACCTACTCACCTTATCTAATTTGGACTAGAAGCATAGCCTGCCGGGCGACATGATATTATTGGGGTCGAACAGTTGTTTGACCTTTTTCAAGGCCGTTGTATAGCTTGCGGCTCTATCGTAAACCATATCCGCTACCACGCCGTACGGCCTGGAAAAGTAGCCGCCCATATCTATCGCGGCCTCGGCAGCCTCAGCATGCAGGTTGTAAATCATCGCCACGTCATCGGGATTACCCGGGTTGTAGGGAAAGTTGCATTCGAAATGACAGGAACGTCCGTACTCCATGGGTTGTACGTAGAAGCCTATATCATCGATGCAGTAGCCATTCTCGGCGGCTACCTGGCTCATAACCGAGACGAATTCGGACGCCCTGTTCAGCGTGGTGTAGAAGAAAACATCCTGGCAGGCACCCTGGCTGGCGAACTTCCAGTAGGTCTTCTTCTCGGGCCAGGCGTTACGAAGCATTCCCGGCAGGTCTCTTTCGATGCCCGGTAAGCTGGGCAGGGACGTCGGCAGTTCCGGAATATGTAGCTCGTTGGCTGCCTCGCGTAGCCCGTCCTCCTCGTATTCTATTCTCTCCTCGGGGCGTCTCCAGCCTCCGCCGGAGACCAGGATAACGGTCCAGGGTGCTAATATTCTCCTGAGATTATCATAATCCTGAGGCCATTTTTTGGTCAGGATAGCTGCCAGGTTTACGCTGTTTAATATGAGGCACTCTTCACCTATCATGCGCCGCTGCACATTGTAAACCAGCTGGGCAGCATCCTCGAGCTGTTCAAAGGGAATAAAAAAAGTCTTGTCTATTTTAGGCCTGGGTGCCAGCTTGACCTTGGCCCAGGTTACCACCCCCATGGTGCCCTGGGCGCCCTGCAGAAGCCAGTTATAGGATAAGTACCCCGGGCCTCCGGGATTAACGCCTTCGGCCAGGCTCTTATCAGGAAAACCGGGCACACAGGCGGAGCCGGTTCGGAACACCTCACCGTCGGGCAGAACCGCTTCTATGGTTACCATACTGCCGGCATACTCGAATTTCGGTATCAACATGGGCTCTCTCTCCAGGTGGCTGGTCAGTACCGACTTCAATGGATGGGGCAGTAGCGGGCCGAGTCCCATCATCTTGTGCTTGGGTGCTTCAGATTGCAGTTGCCCCCAGGTGACACCGGGCTCCACTCTTACCATTTTGTTGTACAGGTCAAACTCCAGAATCCTGTTCATCCGCCCTAAATCCAGCATTATCCCGCCCAGATTCGGAATCGTGTTTCCGTAAAAGTGGATGCCGGAGCTGCAGGGCACAACGGGTATCCTGCTTTCGTTGGCCAGCTTGACGACCTTCTGTACCTCATCTGTATTCTTCGGCCTGGCTACATAATTGGGGGCGCGAGGAGTACTGAGACTACAGTCCTTGGAATAAGATAGAAGCGCTTCGGGGTCATCGGAGACATTTTCCGCGCCGACTATCTTGGTTAAAGCTTGTTTTATCTGCACTATTTCCTACCTCCTCAGTTTTTACCGGATAAAAGATTCTCAGGTAATTATAGTGTTACCCGGGGACAATGTTAAACAGTATATTTACATATCTAACCCTTCATATATTAGCACTATGACGCCTCACGTCATAATACTACGGGTAGAACATTTCCCTGGCGGCTTGCCTCAACTCATCCCGAAAACCGGGGTGGGCTACCGAGATAACAGCCTCCGCCCTCTCCCGCCGGCTCTTGCAATCGAGGTTGGCGATTCCATACTCGGTCACCAGGTAGTCGAGGTAAACCATGGGAATCATTATCACCGTGCCTGCATCGAACTTGGGCACTATCCGGGATACCTTACCGTCAAGGGCGGTAGACTTCAACATGGATATGGAGCGCCCCCCTTTAGAATAGTGCGCGCCGATGCAAAAGTCCACCTGTCCCCCGGGACCGGTGATTGGCGTTGAACCGAGGTGAGTGATGACAACCTGCCCCAGAAGGTCTACCGACAGGATATTGTTGATGGCTACCATGTTGTCCTGTGCGGCGATTCTGGGGACGTGACACTGGGTGGAGATATCCCGGAATAAAAATGCCGGGTTTTCCCTGACATACTCCCGGGACTCGATACTGACAGGCTCATCGTAGCCGTAGAGCTGAAGGTTGGCGGCGGTTACCTTCCCGGTATCGTGAGTTTTCCTTTTGCCGGTGATAACGCCGCGCTTGACCAGGTCTATCGTCTGGGAATAGATTACCTCGCTATCGATGCCGAGGTCGTTTTTCTCAGCCATGAAGCCCATAATCGCCTCGGCGGCAGTCCCCACCCCGATCTGTATGGTATCGCCATCGTTAATCAGGGAGGCGGCATTGGCACCGATGACTTGGGATAGCTCCCACTCTTCGGGGGACGGCGTCATCCCCAGGATTTCCTTGCCTCTTAGTTCTTTCTCTTCGGGTGCTTCGACAAGGTAGTCTATGTCATCGATGTTGACGTATTCACCGTGCACCCACGTCAGGCGGGGGTCGATTTCGGCAATCTTGACTTTGGCGGTCCTGCAGGTAGTCGGCGTGTACCAGGGATGCGGCCCGAAGCTGCAGCGGCCGTTTTCGTCGGGTGGGGTCAGCTTGAAGAAAAAGAAATCTTTATAGTGGTACAGCCGCCCCCGGTCGGCGCACTCCTGCCTCTCGCCGTTGCTCAGCCCGAAGACGGTCGGTTGCCAGTCGATTTTCTTATTACGTACCTCTTCCCGGGTGGTCCTCAGGGTCATGGGGTCTACGATACGGAACGCTTTTTCCATTTCGGGATACTGGCTGGGGTGAAGGAAGGGGAAGTCCTCGACCCAGTGAGAGGTCAGGGTTACATTCTCCAGCTCCCCGCATCGCCTGGCGGTTTCTACCATGATATCCTTGGGCTGGTCCATCATAGCAAAGATGACATCAGAGCCGGAGGTTATCAGTTCAGCCGCTTCTTTGGCCGTTATTAACTTATCGCGGTACTTATCCTGCCACTTCATTATTATCTTATTTCTTTATCTCGCCTTAAACACCCGGCGATGCTGTGTTTCATACGGATGCTTAACTGCCGGGTTCGTCGGCGGCGACATCTCCGGCGATTCTTCCCTGGGTGAAGGCTTGCATCGTCATTCTTCCGGTGTAGTAATGGTGGGGTATGCGCTCCAAGCCTCCGGCTATCTCCCCGGCTGCGTAGAGTCCTGGAATAACATCGCCGAACTGGTCGATTATCTGGCACTTCGCGTTGATTTTCAAGCCGCCCTTCATCGAAGTCAGGCAAATCTTGTTTTTAACAGCATAGAACGGAGGGTGATCCAGTTTCATCACCGGCAAATCCGGCCAGTACATTCCTTGCAGGCGCCGGCCGAACTTCCTGTCATAACCGTACTTCTTGATATCCGAGTTATACTCGTCAACGGTCGCCTTCAGGTTTCCGGCGGGAATGCCGAGCTGTTTCTCCAGTTCCTCAATAGTGTCTACCCTGTAAATCGGTTCGCGAGTAGTGGTTGATGGCGGCTCATTGAGGTCCTTTATCGCCTGGTCGGAAACAGTAATGTGCAGACCGGTTGGGTCATGATCCAGACATATCTTATGCTTTTCAGTGTAGGTGCCTAGTTCTTCTGTCGCCTCATTACCGAATCTCTTCCCGTACCTGTCCACGGTAATGCCGCCCTGTATGCCCGCATTTACGAATTGAAGAGTCTCGGCGCCTACGGGCATGGACGGACATACTGCCAAGCCCAGACCATCCGTCCCTGCGCCGATGGCCATAGCCATTTTCAGGCCGTCACCCTGATGGGTTTTAGGCGCTGTGGGAACTAAATCAGCATACTGCGGCCCAAACTCCTTCACGATGTCCAAGTTTTGACAAAAGCCACCGGTGGCGAGAATAACCGCTTTCCTGGCCTTGAAGCTATTAGTTTTGTCACCAGACTCGGCAGTGATGCCGATGACCCGGCCGTTATCGACGATCAGTTTTCTGGCGCGATGCTTGTACCGGACATCAATCCCCGACTTTTTCAGGGCGTTCCGGAGAATGTTGCAGAGAGCGGGGCCATGGCCTTCAAATTTAATAGAGCGTCTTACCTTGTGTCCCGGCGCCAGAAGTACTTTTTCTGGTTTGGCACCCAGGGATTTAAGCCATTCGTAGACTTCCTCCTGACGGTCTGCCAGTGCTCTCCAGAGCTCCGGGTCACCACCGCTAACCTTGACGGCTTCCTCATACAGTTTGTCAGGGGAATCCTCAATACCCTCGGCTTTCTGCAGGTCGGTACCGGTAAACGGCGTTCCCCCGGCAATCATGGCCAGACTGCTGGCCATTCCATTTGAAGCCTCCAGTACGATAACCTTGGTCCCCTTATCATGTGCGGTAATGGCGGCCGGTATACCGGTATTGCCACCACCAACTACAATGACATCAGCTTCACCATCCCACTTTTTGGGAACTTGCGAGTAAGTCACGAGATTACCTCCTTTCTAAATACCAATCTTAAGAGCCTCTATCGGGCTTGTCAGGCTGTAATTATGGGGCTGGCTATCATCATGTCCTTAGCCGGCATCTTGGTCATAACCTCGGCGCCTTTATCGCCGACCACTATCATCTCCTCCAGTTTGGTCCTGCCGACCGCCGGGTCGAACTCCATAGCCTCCACGGCCATGGTCATTCCCTTTTCCAGGGTCATGGGGTGATCGAACGACCAGAGCCGGTTGATGAGCGGGTATTCGTAGAGCCACAGGCCCAGGCCGTGGGCTAAATCCTCGCACCAGGTATACTCCTCGGTGGGGTAGCCCCTTTCCTTGGCGGGCAGCCAGTGTTTGGCGGCATCGGCGGTGGTGGCCCCGGGCTTGATGGCATCGATAACATTGTACACCCGCTCGTAGATCCTCTTATGCATATCCATCTCTTTCTGGTTGGGCTTCCGGCCGACGATGATGTTGCGATAGTAGCAGGTATTGTATCCCAGGTAGGTAATGCGGCAGAAGTCAACGGTGATGACGTCGCCCACCTGTACAATACCGGTGTTACGTGCGCCTCCCAGGACTCCCCAGACGTCTTCAGCCCCGGCGCTGTACATGGCTTTATTGGCGGCGGCGATAAGGTCTCGACCCAGCACGCCCGGCTTGAGGGCTTCATACAGGGCATACCAGCCTACCTCGGATATGGCTACCGCCATCATCAGGCAGTTAATCTCGTCTTCCGTCTTTACCGCCCGCGCTTCCAGCATTGCCGGCATAACGTCAACGGTCTCTATCCCCGCCTCCCTCAGCGCCTGCTGGGCGGGTTCGTCAAGCTTATCAATGCCTAGCTTTTCCTTTTCCAGTCCCTTTTCTTTCAAGTCCTGCTTGATGGACCGGGCGAATTTCTGGGCCCTTTCCCAGGTGGCGGCCGGCCCGCAGGCTTCGTCCGCCCAGAGTATGGCGAGTTTGAGGTTCTCCGGCTTAATCCAGGGGCACACCCCGAAGAGGTTGCCGGGCGGTAACTCATAAACTATGGGGTCGTGTTCCGCAAAGGCTACGGAGTATCTGAGCTGGTCAATAAAGTTCACCGCCTTGGTGCTGGTCACATAACGCATGTTCTCGGGTCGCATTAGCAGGCAGGCGGCGATACCATTTTTCTTCAGGGAAGCCTGGGCTTTGGCCAGCCTTTCCTCTCTCATGCGAGCGGTGTTTATCCTCTCAGACCAGTCCACTGCCTCCGGTCCGCCGAACGGTCTTACCGCAAATTTCGTCATTAGCCTCCTCCTTCGCCGATAATAATGATATCTTTACGGCAACGTGATTTTAATACCCATCTGGTTAAAAATCAAGTTAGACACATTTCCTGAAGTGTTCAGGCTACCTCAAACCCGAGATTTCGGGCTACCGTTTTTCTGTGAAACCTGGCGTCACCAAAGACAAGCTCGGCGGCCTTGGCCCGCCGGTAATAAAGCGGCATATCGTGATCCTCCATAATAGAGACGCCCCCGTGCGACTGCGTGCCTAGAGCCACGACGCGCTGGTAGGCATCGCTTACCCAGGCTTTGGCCATGGCGGCTTCCTTGGAGTAAGGGCGGCCGCCACTCAGCTTCCAGGCCGTTTCGTAAGCAATTACCCTGGCGCTCTCCACGTATACCAGCATATTGACGCAGTGGTGCTGTATCGCCTGAAAGACACCGATAGGAACGCCAAATTGTACTCTTTCTTTAACGTAGGGCACGGTCATATCCAGCACCGCCTGCATACCTCCAACACTCTCACAGCACTTGGCGATGGTGGCGCGTTCGAGGATTTTCTGCATCTCACTCCACCCCTGGTTCAACTCACCGAGGATATTTTCTTTGGGCACTTTCACCCCGTTGAAAACCACCTCGCATTGTTTATCTCTGGCGATGGTTTTTAACACGGTATGGCTGATACCCGGACTCCTGGCGTCGACGATGAAAACGGTGATACCGTCTTCAGCCCTGGCCTTATCATCGGTTCTGGCCGCGCATAGCAGGTAGTCGGCAACGTTGGCATCGGGGACGAAGAGCTTGGTGCCGTTGATGACATAGCCGTCGCCATCGGCGTTAGCCCTGGCTTTAACCGAGGCGGCATCGTATTTGCCGCTGGCCTCGGTCAGGGCCAAGGTGAAGATAGCCTTGCCGCTGATTATCTCGGGCAGGTACTTCTGTTTTTGCTCGTCGCTTCCGGCATCCAGTATGGGCAGGCCCCCGAGAATTACCGTGGAGAAAAAGGGCCCGGGGAAACAGACCCGCCCCATCTCCTCAAGGAGTATGGCCAGGTCGAGGAAACTCATATCGCCGCCACCGTACTTCTCCGGAAATGCCAGCCCCATCCAGCCCAGGTCGGCTATCTCCTGCCACAGTTGTGGTGAATAGCCTTTATCGTCCTGTTCCATTTCCCTGACCAGCGTTTTGGGGCATTTATCGGTTAAGAAGTCACGGGCTGCTTTTCTCAATATTTCCTGTTCTTCAGAGAGTCTGACGTCCAATGTAAGACTCCTTTCCGCGTATTATTTTCTGGGTAGTCCCAGGCCCCTGGTGGCAATGACAAGTCGCTGAATTTCGCTGCTGCCGTGAACAATCGTCCAGCGCGGCGAATCCATATACTGGCGCAGGAATACGCCCTTCAGGGGTGCCCATTTGGAATCCTCGGCAAGTTGCCCGTAGGGTCCCAGTATTTGCATGACCACGTTACAGAAATCCCGCCGGGACTCATTTCCGAATATATGGGATACCGGCCCGTCATAGGGGGTGGACAGCCCGAGGTCACTCATGGAGGAGGCCCTGAAACCCATCACGTCAATCAGGTGGAGCTTGATATCTATGTCCGCCAGGGCATCCGGAATCCACGGGTTATCAGCCACGATTTCTGGTTTTTCCTCGAGAAGATACTTCACCAGCATTTCAAAATGATACCGACTTGCCCCGGATGAACCTCCGCCCATGCCCCCGTAGAGAGCGCTCATAATAACCGCCCATCCCCCGTTTTTCTCGCCTACCATGTTTGCTTTGGGAACGTGGACGTCTTCGTAAAAGACCTCATTGGTTCTCATACCGGCCGAGGTTACCAGCGGGCGTATGGTAATTCCGGGGCTCTTTAAATCAACCATGAGCATAGTCAGACCCCGGTGCTTCTTTTCAGCGGAAGGGTCAGTCCTGGTCAGCAGCCAGTGATAGTCGGAGAAGTGGGCTTCGGTGTTGTAAATCTTTTGCCCGTTCAGGATAAGCTCGTCCCCGTTATCCACGGCGCGGAGCTGGACCGAGGCTACGTCGGAGCCGGCGTTCGGTTCGGTATAGCCGAGGGCAAACTCAATTTCTCCCCGGGCGATACCCGGCAGGTATTTATTTTTCTGTTCCTCGGTTCCGCAGATAAGGAGGGTATTGCCTATCTCAACGGCGTCGAGGGGAAAAGGGCCGCGATGGTAGGTTAGTTCATGCACCTTGATAGTCTCGGCCATGAAGCCCATGCCGCGACCGCCATACTCTTCCGGCCATCTGGGAGCCAGCATATTTCTCGCACCCATTTTCCGGATAAGTTCTTTGGAGTAAGGGCCTTCCCCCAGCATAGACTCTGTCTCGGCAATAACGTTCTCATCGCATTCCTTGTCTAAAAACTCGCGGACTTCTTTCTGGAATGCCTTTTCTTCCGGGGTAAGCTCAAAATCCATTCTTCATCCTCCTAAGGCCATAAGCATGTTGCGTGCGGTATTTCGTCTACCCTTTATCAGGTCGGACTGCCGGCAAGTCCAGCAAGAAAAAGCCTGCAGTCTCCGTTGTTTCCAAATAAAAACCGGGCCTGCCGTAGCAGACCCGGGGTTTTTATCTCTTGTAGACAATGGCGGAGGAATTACCCAGTTTGCCCGAGTTTACCGAGAAGCCGACCTTGGCGCCCTCGACCTGCCTGGGCCCCGCGTCGCCTCTCAGCTGCGTTACTATTTCATAGGTTTCCGCGAGGGCCTGAGCCGGAATGCACTCTCCTGAAGAAGTGCAGCCGCCGTCCGTGCAAATCGGAATCCTGCCTCCCATCGACGTGGCGCCTTCCCTGAGCAGTTTTTCCGCGTCGCCTTCCTTGCATAGCCCGATATCTTCGTACCACTGGATTTCCATGGCGCCGGTCAGGTCATAGACACTGGCTACATCCAGGTCCTCGGGGCCCACGCCGGCCTCCTCGTAAGCATTATAGGTGGATTTTATACCGGCATCATTCTCGTTGGGAGGCGGGACTTCACTGAAGTCGCTGCCGAACCCGCCCATGCCGGGGGCGGGGTACTGCGGGTTGGAAGCCCCGATGCCGGCGATAATAATTGGCTTGGTGGTATATTTCTTGGCCACGTCCGTGCTGCATACCACGCAGGCGGCGGCGCCGTCACTGGTAGCGCATACCTGGTAGAGGTGCAGGGGATAAGCCACCATAGGCGAAGCTAATATTTCTTCCACAGTGTATACTTTATGATACCGGGCGTTGGGATTGAGCGAGCCGTATTTGCTGGACTTGACTTTTTGCAGGGCTAGGTCTTCTTCAGTCAGGCCGTATTGCTGCATTCGCCTCTGGGCCGCCATGGCGAACCCGGTGAAATTGGCCGAGCCGAGGATTCTGAACCTCTGGCTATCCAGGTCGGTCTCGTCGAATTCATCATACTTGGTAGTGCCGAAGGCCCCCTTCGGTGAGATGCTCCCCCCGCATACGAGGGCGGTATCGATGAGGCCGGAGGTGATATAAAGGTGGGCTGTCCTCAGAGCGTAGCCGCCGGTGGCACAGGCGTTATAATTATTGGTTACCGGTATCCCGGTCAGGCCGAGATTTTGTGCCAGTGCCGAGCCCGCCAGCATGCCCTGGATACCGGCCCACGGGTCCTGCCCGCAGAACAACCCCTGAATATCTTTCCACTCCATATTGGCGTCCTTAAGCGCCATCTGGGCTATTTCCAGGTTAAGTTCGTGGACAGTCTTTTCGGGGAATTTCCCCCAGGGGTGTATTCCTATGCCTATGATAGCGGCTTCTCTCATGTTCTCTCCCCCTTTACTGGTTCACAGCTTCAGTTAATATTTGTTGATTTTAACACGCACGATTTTGCCTTATGATGTGACCGGCCGGAACATCCAGCTTAAAACTTCGTTCCCCTGGTCGTCTTCATAAAGTACCTCTCTCACCGTCTCCATCTCCATGTCTATCTTCAGTGATTTTAGGTCGACACCCTTTGGAATCTGCCCCCCAACTCTAATACCCTCCGGCAGTACGATACTGGCGACACCGAAAGGCACGAACGGGTCCGGCGCATGATATGGTGGAGGTGGCGGGTAATAATTGACAGTATAAGCAATCAGCTTGCCCTTTCTGCTGAACAGCACTTTTTCCAGAGGCTTTGTTTTCTCACAAAGGGGGTTACGGCAGGTTGTTACTCTCGGGAAGAAGTAATGCCCGCAGGACTGGCACCGGTTACCTATAAGTTGAGGTTCCTGCGGTGGCATGGTCAGCCACCCCTCAAGACAGGGAATCTGTTTTTTAGCTTCCATGAAAAAAGCTCCTTCTAATTTTGGCTATTTATGTCCCATGTAAAAAAGGTGGTAACATCGAACCGGCAGGAGTGGAAGTCTTTCTTATCACCGGGTATCTATAGCGGGTACTCTCTCCATGCCAGCATTTAGTCTATCAGTTTGTCATGGTAAATTTCAATCAAACAAGACTCAAACGTGGCTAGCTCAAGCAAGTCTAGCAAACAATAGAAATATTGTCAAATTACGCATTACGTGGTAACAGGTGTCACCGATGGACTGCTTTGACAAGGTTAATTCAACTAGCTAAAATGGTCATTACTGGTTCGCGCCACGGATAGTGGCGCTATGTTTTCATAGAAGGAGGTAAACTAACTGACTGATTTGACCAGAACCAGTGCCAGAGTGTATTATTTCTGCAGATTCGATTTGTCTTAATACTGCTTAAACGGACAGAAAGGG
>DAOVRI010000163.1 GCA_030628245.1 Dehalococcoidales bacterium | reverse complement strand
TGACGCGCACGGTGGCGCGGGATATGGGACGGTACGGCGTGACCTGTAATGCCATCAGGCCGGTGGCCGGGACGAGGGGATTCGAGGAACTGGTCAGGGACAAGGGACTCAAGGATGCCTGGGCGAAAATCTGGGGTGAAGAGGACGCCGGAAAGAAGATTAAGCAGATGCTTGAGGTCAATCTCCCCGAGGACGTCGCCAACCTGGTGGTTTACATCGCCAGCGAAAAAGCGGATAACGTCAACGGCTGCATTTTTGAGGTCTGGCACGGGCACGTCGGGATTTATACCGACCCCCCGCCGGTGGAGCAGGTGCTCCGGAAAGATGGCCGCTGGATGCCGGAAGAGCTGGCCGAGGCCATGCCGACAACGCTTACCAAAGATAAAGTCCGCGAACTGCCGCCCTTTTTCCCATTTTAAAGTTAAAGCGAGGAGGAAGAAATGGTAAACAAAATCGACCATATCGCCATCGTCGTCAAAGATGCCGATGAAGCCCTGAAGGTTTACTCCGAGATGTTCGACTTCGAGGTCGTGGAGACTATTGACGGCCCGGCCGGGGAGTTTAAAGCCGTCCTGGTAAGGGTAGCCGATATCACGCTGGAGTTTCTCCAGCCGTTGACCGACGAGGGGAGCTTCGCGAAATTCCTGAAGGAGCGCGGCGGGGGTCTGCACCACGTGTCATTCGCCACCAATAACATCGAAAACGACCTGAAGACACTGAAAGCGCAGGGCAGGAAGCTGCTGAACGAAGAACCGATGTCTCTACCCTCGGCTAAGATAGCCTTTATTCATCCCGATGCCGCGGAAAACGTACTGATAGAGCTGGTGCAGAGAGCCCAGTCTTATCCCGACATGCCGAAAATGGCATAGCCCGGGGGGATTATCGGAAGGGCATCATCCTGTCTTCAGGCGACCAGCAGCGGAATCAGCTTTCTGGCGCTGTCCAGTTCTTCCAGCTTCCCCAGCGTTCCGAGCAGTTCTGTCGCCTTCTGCTTTGATAGCTTCCCGGAGAACTCGACGTTGGTCCAGAACTTATCGATTATCTCATCTTTGGACATCGGGTTACGCCGGGGGTCGCCTTTAACCGCCTCGCAGGACTCGGTGAACTCCAGCCCATTTTTGAGGGTTACGGTCAGTTTGGCGGCTTCGAAATTTACGTACGCACTGGCCGTGAGCTTTATCTTTCCGATGAAGTCGGTTATCCGGGGGTCGCGTATCGCTTCCTCGGTGAAATGCTCCGGCTTGACGCTCCCGTAGAGAAACGCCGTCGCCACCACGTACTGGTAGCTGAAGGCGGCATTGACGTGCGGGAATGCCCCGATTTTAAATGGACTACCACAGATATGGTCGATGCCTCCCTGGGCAAGGTCGAGATTTATTTCCTGTATATCGTCCGTCTTGATGTCATGTTTACTCAATATCGACAGGGCGCAGTCGATGGCGGCATGGGGGATGCGACAGCAGGGGTAGGGCTTGATGGTGCCGTCGGCATAAAATACCCTGCCCAGGTCCCGGCTCAGGTTCTCCGGTTTCTGGCAGCCCTCGGTGAACATCTTATAGTAGCCGAACTTGCTGAACAATGCGTCCTCCGGGCCTGTCCAGCCGGCTCTGGCCAGCTGCGAGGAGAAAACACCCGCCCGGGCCGATAGCCCCTGAGGCAGTTTGAAGGCGGTCGTGCCGTCCCAGATTATCTGGAAGGTGCTGCCAATCTGGTTGAGAACGATGCCGAAGGCGTTTCTCATCTGGAGTTTGTTCAGGCCCAGGAGCCGTCCGGCGATGGCCGCCGCCCCGAAGGCGTTTACCGTGCCGGTGCCGTCCCAGCCTAGGGTAAAGCCGAAGCCGGAGGCGGCCAGCAAGCGCGCCGCGATATCGTCCCCGACGAGCAACGCGGTAATCAGCTCCCGGCCGCTGGCATTTACGGCCTCGCTCATGCTGATGGCCGTCGGCACCGTAGTGCCGCTGATATGCCCCGGCGTGTTGACGCCGTCCACCAGGGGACTCACCGGCTCGAAATCGAAAGAGCGGGCCATGACGCTGTTGACCATGGCGGCGTTCCCGACGGGCACTTTACCGCCGTGAACCAGGATGGTGGCCTCTTCCCTGCCGCCCTCGTCACGCAAGAGCCCGGCGAGCTCGGGATTGCCCGTATCGCTGGAGCCGCCTATCAGGCAGCCTACCGTATCGATGATGCGGTACTTCGTGCTCTCCAGCGTTGCCGGGTCGAAGTTTTCAAAGCTGGTATCCAGCACGTTGGCGGCCAGTTTTTCGATTGGCGTGTCGTCGCTCATAAGAGGCCTCTCGATGTCTCACCTGCAGGGCTCCTTATTTACCTATCACCGTCGGGCTCTTGCCGGGAGTTGCCAGCTTCTTGACGGCGGATTCGTTCAGCTCCACGCCGAATCCGGGCCCGTCGGGCGGGTAGAGAAAGCCTTTTTCATATCTGGGCACTTTTACCGCGAGGTCGTCCTTCAAGAGTGTGCTGACCGTGTCGGGGATGTTATAGAGATTCAGCGGGCCGATGGCTTCCTGTTCGATTTTGCCTGTCCAGTCGTTGGCGGCGAGGAAGTGCGCCTCGACTGCGGCGCCGAGGCCGGAGTTAATCATACAGCCGCACATTACCGGGAGGTTGGCCGACTGTGCGATGGCTACCCATTTCCGGGACTTCAGTATGCCGCCGGCCTTGGGCACCTTGAGGAAGAAGCCGTCCGCGGCGTCCCGCTGGATAATTTTTATAAGGTCGTTAAGCTCGGCAGCCGATTCGTCGGGGAATATCGGCACGTCTACCTTCCGGCGGAGGCGCGCCAGCCCGTCGATATCCCACCGGGGCACGGGTTGTTCCGCCACGTAAATATTGTACTTCGCCACTCTCTGCAGGACGTAAAGTGCCTGGTGATACAGCCAGCCGCCGTTGGCATCAATCATTATTTTTATGTTGCTGCCTACCGCTTCTCTCAGGGCGCCCACCATCTCTATGTCCTCGTCGGGTGTCCGGGCGCCGACTTTCAGTTTGAGGCCTTTGAAGCCGGCTTTGACCAGGCTTTTCCCTTCCGCTCCCACCTCGTCGGCCGTGCCCGAAGACATTACGAAGGCCAGCGCTATCTTCTCGTTGGAGAGACCGCCGAGGAGTTTGTAGACGGGGACCCCCAGCGCCTTGCCCATGATGTCGTGCAGGGCATAGTCGATAACCGCCTTCGACTGATTATTGAGCTTGGCCGCCTTGTCCATTCGCGCCACGATTCTCTCGATGTTGAAGGGGTCCTCGCCGAGGAGGATTTGAGGCCCGAAAACTTTGTTGATATTGTGCATGATGGAGTCCTGGCTCTCGCCCATGTACCACGGCGAAGTATCACCTGTCTCACTTACTCCGGTAATCCCCTCATCGGTGTGTATCTTGACGACGACGGCATCGGCGCAATCGGCAGTACCTCCTCCCATCTTCATCGGCTTGGCGAAGCGTATTGAGACGGGTATGCATTCTATCCTGGTGATTTTCATATAACTTCCTCCGGGCGAGTATTTATCTAAAATCGCGGATGATTTTGGATGATGCCATTTCTATATAGCACTTTACGCCGTGATAAGTCAAACTGGGGAACGGTCTGGGTTCACCCTGTCTGTTCTTAACCTTTCTATACCTCACCCCTGACCCCTCTTCGACCAGTTAGAGGCAACCTCTTGCACTTGGAAGCAGGTTGGAGAGGGGGATTAAGGGGGTGAGGTTAAACAGTAAAACAATATAAGACGAATGGGAAGGCCTTGTAGAGATTTAGAATCAGGCTCTGTTGTGACTTAAGTCATAGTGGGTGATGCAGTTGATTGTGTATTATACTGATATAGGAAGAACCAGCCCGCTGCTCGAGGAGGTGACCGATATGGAAGCCAAGTGCCCCGGACAGGATATCAGGAACCTGCGGGCGGCCATGTATAAATGCCCGAACTGCGGAAATGAAGTTGAGATGTTCTCCGATGAGCTCAGGATTAAGTGCAAAAAGTGCGGCGACTACGTCTATAAAGAGCAGACGCCGTCTTGTATCGAGTGGTGCCCCTCGGCACGCCAGTGCCTGGGGGAGGAGCGGTGGAAAGCGCTGAAGGGCGATATAAAAGCAGGTTAACCGGCGGCCAGTTTTTTGCCGATTACGTAGGCGTCGGCGAGGGCGGTGGGATGCTCTTTAATCTCGCCCCTCTTGTCGACGCCTCTTATCAGAAGCTCTTCCGTGTACCCGGCGTTGATTGCCTGGAAGAAGTACTTTATCGTCAGTTTCGGCCCGTCGAACAGTTTTTCGCCTTTAGTAGCCCCCACGGCGATGAATACTCCCTTTTTCAAAGGAATATCCATATTTTTTAACACGTATTTCCTCGCCCAGAGCGCCTGGCAGCGACTGATAAGCAGCATGAGCTGAGCGCTGAC
>DAOVRI010000159.1 GCA_030628245.1 Dehalococcoidales bacterium | reverse complement strand
CGACATCAGGCGTGTCCTTTCTCATCATTGCTTTTGGCGTCATCATAGTAGGTGGCTTAGGCAGCATGCTGGGGACATTTATCGGGGGTATGATTCTGGGGTTAGCTCAGACCTTTGGTGGCTATTTCCTGGGTGCCACCGCACAGATGCTCGTCCTTTACGTCATAGTGCTGGTAGTATTGGCGGTGCGGCCACAGGGCTTATTCGGCCGTTAGGAGAAACATGAGATTTGCCATTCCTCAATTGAAATTGAGTGTACGCTTAATACTGCTAATAGTAATTATAGTCGTGCTGGCGGTGCTACCCATAATCGGACTGTCCCAACAGTGGCTCATTTATCTCCGCCTCTTCTTTATCTACCTAGCTATAGCGAATATGTGGAACTTGCTTTGTGGCTACTCTGGTTTGATATCCCTGTGCCAGCCTGCGTTCATTGGGCTGGGTGGGTACACCATGGTAATGCTCGCCTGGGTCGGCATACCTATTTATGTGGGAATAATAGCCGGGGCTATAGTCGCGGCAATATTTGCCCTTCTCATATCTTTTCCTGTCTTCAGGCTAAGAGGCATCTATTTCGCTATCGGGACGCTGGTGGTACCTGAGGCACTGAAATATGTATTTTTAATCTGGAAACCTGTCGGAGGGATGCTGCAGGGCGGGGGTGCCGGCTACGTGCTCAAGGGTGCCGGTGAATTTTCCACAACGGAGGTCTATTGGCTGGCTCTGATTATCGGGTTGGCATCAATTATCCTTATGTGGTTCACCTTGCGCTCAAATCTGGGGCTGGGTCTGGCGGCAATTCGCGATAATGATACTACTGCCGCCAGTTCCGGGATAAACGTTTTCCGATTAAAGCTGCTCACCTTCATCATAGGCGCTATCGTAACAGGAATAGCCGGGTCTATATTCTACATTTCCCAAGCCGCCATAGAGCCGACCAGCGCCTTCGGTATAAGGTGGACAATGGTATGTATACTTGCTGCCGTCATTGGAGGCCTGCGCACTCAAACGGGGCCGATTATCGGCACGATTATCGTTGTCTTTTTGCACTTCGCGCTAGCCAGATACGCCGGATACAGCCTGATTATTCAGGGCGTCATACTGGTCGGGGTAATGTTAGTAGCACCATCTGGTATTATGGGCGTCATAAACAAGACCCGAGCCTACCGCTCCCTGGTACAATTAGCTAGCCGGCACTGAGCTAGGCATTATTAGTATAACTCCAGTTATAGCCAATGCTACTGCGGAAGTCGGGGGTGTTGTTGGCGTCGAGCACACGAAAGGCAATGTCCTCCTCCAACCTCTTCGCTATCTGGCGCGAGGAGGGAACACCGGCGCAGTAAGCATAGAGCAAGACCTTGACCATCATCACCCCGCCACTTGTAGCGGATTAGCTCGGTATCAAGAATAAGGCTCATACCATCAAGAGCCTGTCCCGTACTTGATACGGGGCTATCTCCGCTTTTTTCAAAGCTCACCCTCACCCGCCTTGCCCTACTCAGGGCGCTTACCAGCGTAGCCTTATGAGCTACAAATCCGTTACCTGAACGCTTGCCCTCAATATTCAATTGTTAAGGTGCGCTGATACTCCCCATTCAGTATTGAACAAAAGGAAGGATTGTTGAATTTCAAAATGAACCTATATTTTCGCCACGTTATTGAGATGAACGATTGGCGAGGAAAAAGAAAAACCCCCTGACCCGTTGGGGGCAAGAGGGTATCTTAAGTGACAGTGGTTAGCTCAAGGCGTCTCACAGTGGCATTCGGGGATGCTTTATCTATAATTAAGTGGTAAGATTAAAAACAAGGTGGAAAGTTCTGTCTATTGTACACTCAGGCCCACCATAGCCCCGCATAACTGCCGGATTTACGGCTTTTTCTCTGTTCCCGCCACTGGTTTGAGATACGGGCCATAGCCATATTCTCTCGCCTGTGCATCAAGGTCCAGCGTGTAGAAGCGTTCCAGAGGCAGCAGAATTTCAGGTTCAGACTTGCGCAGGTCAACGGCTTTCAGATAGCACTTACACTGTTCACACACGTAGAGGCGGTACAGTTCCTTATCATCCGTGAAAAAGGCGAGTGTTTTCTGGTCCTGGTTGCCGCAGTAAGGGCACTGGAGGCGCTGAAAGGCCCATTCGGAGTCGCAGCGAGAGCATACCAGCCACCTTGCCCCGTGCTCCTTCTCCAGAAAAGAAAGGTCAGGGCTACCACCGCAAATCGGACAGTAGCGCCGGCGCCATGACTCCTGCTCAACAGAGTCGATAAGTGCCCGGGCATAGCCTGCCAGAAACGGCTGCAGTGTGGCCTGAATCATAGCCTGCAAGATATTTTCACCGACACCATCCCGTATTTTACGGGGCAGTTCTTTGCCGGTGAACCAGGCCTCAGCCGCTTTCTTAGTCAGTAAGCGGCCGCCCTCCGGTTTTCGCAGCTTCTCGGGAATCTCGCCGAAGAGTTGAGGATACCCGGCGAAAGCAGCCGCAACCCCGGCGAACACGTCCTGCACCAGCGACCAGTCGAGGTCAAGGTCGTTAAAGCGCAACAGCGGTCGCCCGTTTTGCAGTCGCTTCTGGATAGTCTCATGGCTCAAGGCGAGCGCGGGTGTGCCGAAACGCTGCTGAGCCCTGGATTGAATTTGCAGCAGCTTTTTATAGAATTCCAAGAGGAGGGGAAGTTTCCCCTCCTCTTTTTCCTGTTTTTTCAGCTTTTCTAATATCTTGGCAGTATCGTTGGTCACTAAGCCTCTTCCTTACCTTTGGAAATTTCGGCATACCACTTGCCGTGGTGTTTCCTGGCATACTCGGCAGACACCTTGCCGCCGGTTATGGCGCTCCAGGCATCGGTCATAAGCGGGTGGAAGACGCCCAGGTAGATATGGACGAAGAGCATGGCGCCGCTGACGATAAAGGAGATGTCATGGATGAAGACCATCCATTGCAGGAGCGCCGGTGGCGCCGATGCCTTGGCAAACCACATAATCACCCCGGTGATGACGAAGAGTACCCCGAATACTACCACAATGAACCACCACATCTTCTGGCCGGTGTTCATTTCACCCTGCGGCGGCATGCCGCTCTCATCACCGAGGAAGTAGTAGCGAGGGGCTGCTTTAAGCCAGCCAATATCATCGCTATTCCAGGTGAAGGCCAGCTTTAATCCCCTGGCCACGGACCTCGGGTTGATGACGAGATAAATGATGGGTATGATGACGAATATCGCCGCCCCGACGCGGTGTATTACGCGCGTCCAGCTGTCCTCGGCCAGGAAGCCCAGCCCCGGGATAAAGAGTATCAGGCCGGTAAGGAACAGGAGTACGAAGGCTCCGGAGTGTATCCAGTGTAAAACCCGTATCGGTTTCCTATACTTTTCCACTTCGTGATGTGTCATTTCGCCTCCTTTTTGGCGTTAGCCCGGGCTACCAGCCAGTTCATCCCCAGGCCGACAATAGTCAGGCCACCCACCGCCCAGCCGACCGGTTGGATAGCGTCCTTCCAGGCGATGGTAGCGGCGGAAATCTGGGGTGATACCGGCAGTCCGTATATCGCCGGGGAATCGTCAAGCACATACAGGACATGCAGACCGCCAAGCTCGTTTTCACCGTACAGGTTGGCGTTGGTCCAGCCTGCGGTCTGCAGGGTCTGAACCCGTTTTTTACCCTCGGCCACCAGGTCGTCACGGTCGCCGTATTTCAGTGCACCGGTGGGACAGGTCTTAACACAGGCCGGCTCCCAGCCCTCGGCGATGCGGTCCAGTCCCGGAGTGGTGCAGAAGGTGCATTTGTCCATCTTGGCGATGCCGGTGATGATGTTGCGCGTGGAGCGCGGCACGTCAAAGGGACAGGCATCGATACAGTAACCGCAGCCGGTGCAGGTGTCCTTGTTATAGGCCACGAAGCCGAGTTCATGGTGGTAGAGGGAACCATTGGGGCAGACCCTGACACAGCCGGCATCGGTGCAGTGCATGCATGCTTGCCGGGTGAAGAGCCAGCGTACCTTGCCGCCGGCTTCAATCTCGGTGAACCTCATCTTGAGCCAGGTGGTGGGGGAGAGGTCGGGGGGATTTTCATAGCTGCCCCAGTTCTTCGATGCTACACCGTTCTCTTCGGTGGGTATTACCTCGTCGTTCTCGTTCCACTGCTTGCAAGCTACCTGGCAGCCACGGCAGGCGGTACACTTGGTTGCATCGTATAGAATTGCTTTCTCTGCCATATTTACCTCCAACCTTTCTAAGCTTTCCTGACATTGACTAGGAAGGCTTTAAACTCCGGTATCATTGTATTGGCATCACCGACATGGGGCGTGAGTAAGTTGGCGCTGTCGCCAGTAGAGAGTCCGGTGAAGCCCCAGTGCCAGATAACACCTACCTGGTGTACCTTGCGGCCGTTCATCTGGAACGGCTTGAATCGTTTGGTTACCAGCGCTACCACATTGACCTTTCCGCGGGCTGATTCCACGATGACCTTCTCGCCATTGGCAATGCCT
>DAOVRI010000057.1 GCA_030628245.1 Dehalococcoidales bacterium | reverse complement strand
TATTCATCCAATGTCGCCTGTTCATAGCTTACATTGCCAGCGCCAACAATTTTTACCAGCTTCTCTTTTTCAATCATTTTTCCCCCTTTCGCTTTTTGCTAAATTTAACAGCTCTATCTAAAGGAATATACCGATGCTACTGAGCCAGGTTTGCCTCTAGAAGATGGGTATTTTCAGCCCACCCTAGAAATTTTGCATACGGAAGTATGGTATTATCCTTTGCGTACCCCTGTCAAGCTGGTGAATTGGCTCGAGTTATTTTCCTATGATTTTGTCACCAGATAAGTGTTCGGAGAAAATGAAGCGGTTGGCATCAGCATCATTGTCGTCTTTATGCCATCAGGGAAACCCGCTTCCGTCAGTAACTGCCTGGCCTTATCCGGGTTATAGGGGTGGCCTGCATAAGAAATGGTGTGTCCAAAGAACGGGAATTAGAAAATCAAAGCCCAGGATATTTCTTTAAATTATTTGAAAGGAGTGTATAATACAGATAAGGTACGACTTTGTCAGCAGCATAGGGAGAACCATCTTATGAATTCTGATGCCAAGAAAGAGTCGCAGGAAAAACCAATAGAACTCGTATTTCATAATATTCATGACCACGGCGTAGAGATTGCGGACATGTGGATGAACGAGGTGGAGACACGCACCAGTGGCAGAGTACGGTTTATGAAAAGTAGCGGCGAGGACCCGGGAGTGATTAAAGCTGCTGATATAGTCCGTGATGTTCCAGCCGTGGGTGAGCGTTACCATCTACTCAATCTCATCCAGATTCCCTTTATTTTCCCCGGTTCAACTGTCGGCAGCCGGGTCATCGCTCAACTCTATGCGGAGTTTTCCGAGCTACGTGGTGAATTGAGTGATGTAAAGGTAGTCGGTTTAGGAATTGGCGCATTAATGGCCATCTTTTCGAGTAAGGCCTGGGGTCCGATACGTACTTTAGAAGACTTCAAAGGCGCCAGGACAAGGTCTTTACCACCAATAGACGGGGTTATCGAAGCTCTTGGGGCCAAGCCATTGCACGTTGGCTATTTTGAAATCAGCCGCCTCCTGGAAACGGGAGAGCTGGATGCGACGGTCCTGGGCATACTCCCTGCTAAAATGTTCAAACTGGCGGAAGGGGTGGCGCCCTACTGCACAATTGTTGAAAATAGGTCGATAACTATGCACCCGATGCGTACCTTTATGAGATGGGAGACATGGAATAGACTACCATCTGACATCCAGGAGATAATAGAAAGAATAGG
The DNA here is from genome assembly GCA_030628245.1 of Dehalococcoidales bacterium. GTDB lineage: Bacteria > Chloroflexota > Dehalococcoidia > Dehalococcoidales > RBG-16-60-22 > JAFGPF01. Next base: position 8,522 of record DAOVRI010000057.1, on the reverse strand, counting down.
TCCCGCCGGCAGCGATTGCTGGTTCGCCGTCCAGAGTGGCGCGGATGCCGATAATCATTTACGTGAAGCGCTGGAGTACATAAAGCAGAATGGTGAATTGATTAAAGTGTCTCCAGAGGAACTGAAACGATGGCGCCAGTTGATACAGCCAAATCTGGATTCAGCCGTGAGTGCTGTGGAAGCCAAAGGACTGCCGGGCAGGAAGTTTTTCAACCGGATGATTGAGCTTGTAACCGAGTACTCCTAGCAGTCAGAAAAGCCGAATATACCTCGATAAATCCGTATTGATGAATAAATTCCGGAGGTAGCGAAATGACACAAGAGATAATTAAATATGCCTGTCCCTACTGCGACCAGGAATTGGATACCCGCAGCGTTCTGAAGACCCATATCGAAACAGCTCATCCATCTGTACCGGTCTGGGGAAGAGAGATTTACCCGCCGCCAAAAGGGGTAGCCTTTATCGACGCCGATGTCATGAAGTGCACTGGCTGCGGGCTTTGTGCCGAGGCCTGTTCCATGCATCACTTCGGGGTTATTAACAAAGACTTCGCCCGGATTTATGTGCGCAATTTCCTTTTGCCTCTACCGAAAGCTATTATCGTGACATGCAGCCAGTGCCAGGCAGAGGAACGGCCGTGTGAGCAAGCCTGCCCGATATCACCGCCGGCTATCTATTTTGATGAAAAGACACTACACATGGTGATTGATGAGGACAGGTGTACCGGATGCTTATTATGCCGGGACGCCTGCGGTACCGAGGCCATCCGGTTTAACCCGGATGCATCCGATAAACCCTTTGTCTGTGACCTGTGTGATACAGAGAATACCGGCGAGAGAAATCCCCAGTGCGTCAAGATATGTCCCACAACCGCCCTCTATTACCACAACCGGGTTGAAAGAATTCGACCACTCAGGGATAGTTCCAGAAAAAGTACCGATGAAAAAGCCACAATGGTTGCCAGGCGACTATATCCTTTGACCCGAGAGAGCATCGCATATCCTGTCTGGCGTCCGTAAATCTTTGATAGAAGGAGATAACAAAATGGCTGAAATTAAATTTAACTTGCTGGAAGTGGACTTAACGACAGATAGAAGCCGGATAGTCGATGTGACCGAGGACGTGAAGACATACCTCGGCGGTTGTGGTCTTGGCAGTAAACTGGTCTGGGACCTGGTACCTCAGGGGACAGACCCTCTGGGTCCTGATAATATTCTGCACATAGGGGTCGGGCCAATAACCGGACTCGTAGGTACCAAGGTAAGTTGCTCTTTTCTATCACCTCTGACAGGCTGGGTCGGAGAGGCCGGTATCTCCGGCTGTATTGGTGACGAGCTGATGAGGGCCAACTACAATGCCGGAATCCTGGTCCGCGGCAAGGCCAGCAAACCGGTATATCTCTTCGTCTATAATGACAGGGTTGAAATCAGAGATGCTTCCGACCTGTGGGGGCAGTATCTGGTTAAAACAGAAAATACGCTTCGGGAGCGGCTGTACCAGGAAACGGGGCAGGAGTTCGGTACTTTGTGTATAGGGCCGGGAGGCGAGAACCTGGTCAGATTTGCCAATGCTACTTCAGAGAATGTGCACAGTGCTTCTAACGGTGGTATCGGAGCTGTGTTTGGCTCCAAGAATCTTAAGGGCGTGGCGGTTAAGGGAACCAGGACACTGCCGTATGCCGACCACAACAGGGTATGGCAGCTCAAGAAAACATATGCAATGCATCCGGCGACCATGGTTCAAAAGGTATCGGAATGGGGCCGGTACGGCGCTAATGACGGCATGAGGGCCCTGCTTAACTACGGCGGGGACTCATTTAAGAACGGTCACTCCTCATGGGACCCTGTTGCCGATAAAAGCGATGGTTATATTCACGAGTTGAGCTATCGCGTCTGGACACATGGCTGCCCGGGTTGTGCTACTCCCTGCTTTCAACCGTTCTTCAAGAATACCCCGCGCGGTGCCTTCAGCGGCGAGCTAAGACACGGCAATACCTGTGGCCTCTGCGGTAATGCCATGATGGGTTTCGATGAAGTCGAAGAGATAAATTCACTGGTCGAGGAGCTGGGCGTCGATGCCGAAAATGTACACGGACTTATGGCCTGGGCTATGGACCTTTACGAGCACGGTATCATCACCAGAACAGACCTCGGCGGGATAGACCTCAAATGGGGCGACCGTGATGCCACCATGGAGCTTTTAAAGAAAATTGTTTATAAAGAAGGCCATGCCCCGGCGGCACTGGCCGAAGGATGGTGGCACGCCATTGATGTCTTCGGGCCGGAGTCCAAATGGTATGCTTGGTATTCCAGCGCCAACCAGTCTGTAGCGAGATATGAACCAAGAAGCAAGGAGCATGGCCTCGGACTTTCCTGCGGCACCGGCCACGGTGGTGGCAGCGGCTTATTCGATGCGGCCACCATGTGTATGTTCGCTTCATTCCCCTTTTTCGCAATATGGGGTCCACCTCAAGAAGTCGCTCGCACCTTCATTAATGCCGCTGCCGGCTGGGAGCTAAGCATCGAGCAGATCAATGACATTACACAGAGAATTGACTTCTTCAGCAGGTGCCTGAGCATCCGGGAGGGCTTTCACCCGGCTAAACATTCATTTTTACCACAACGGGCTTTTGATGAACCCGTAACTAATAAATACGGCACGACTTCCGTATGGACAAAGGAAGAATGGGAAGAAGCCAGGAAGAATTATTACGTGCAGGTGTTGAAACTCACCGAAAGAGGCCTGCTACCAGAAGAAGAACTGCAACGACTGGGGCTTGAGTTTGTAATTCCGGTACTTAAACCTATGGACGCAATAGATTAGGCGACCAAATTAAGTTCAGCAGGCTATATACAGGAGCGGGTTAGCTTCCTTGCAATAAACAATACTCAATAAACAATACTATAGAAAGTGAGACAATCATAGACCTAAAATTGAAAGACAAGGTAGCACTGGTAACCGGAACCGGGAGCCAGATAGGCTACGGAAGAGGAATAGCGCTGACTCCAGCCATTTCAATATCCCGGTCTGAGACATTATGTATGTCTGGCCTGCGACCGGATGCACCTATGCCACCGAGCACAGTACCATCAGGTGCCTTTATGATTGTTCCTCCCATTGGCGTGAATTTCGGGTCCGGGAAAGCACTGATATCGAGTCCCTGTGGTTTGAAAAATTGCATGATATTATCCATTTCGAAGTGTACTACGGTATAGGCTTTGTTTATCGCCATTTTGGCATATAGCGGCGAAGAGTTGTCCATCTTCATGAAATAGACAAGCTCGCTCGTCGCATCAACGATGGCAATCGCTACCGGCCAGTCCGGGTTCTCCATAGCCTTTGCCAGGGCTGCCTCACCAGCAGTTCGAGCGTCTTCCAGGCTTAATAGTTTTCTTAAATACATTGTAGCCTCCCTCCGTTCTTTTCGTTTACAATGCCGTCAGACTTAACACAGGGTTAAGTAATCTCGACGTGCTTTTAGAAGTTACTATATGGCACTCAGTATTCTCTTGTCAAGATACATGTATAGACGCCTTTATTCCTCTTACCCTGGGGTATACAGGCCCTGGCAAATGAGCCAGGTAGACCTGAATTGAAGAATCATTGACGGTACGTAAAGCTGTAGTGTAACATTATGTCTGAAAGCGAGCAGCTACCTGCCCCCGTAGCGAGAGAAAGTCATCGTAAGAATAACCCAACGGCTCTGCCGGGAATGAAGACGGAATTAAAAGATGGGTAAAAAAGAAGAACTGACAGAGATTGTTGGCAGCCAGCAGGTAATAGTCGATACGCATCGCCTTGAAAAACTATCCAGAGACGAAAGCTTTGTTTGCCCAGCCAGGCCTGCTTTTATTGTTAAGCCCCATAATATTGATGAAGTCCAGCAGATAGTGAAATGGGCAAATGAGACCCTCACTCCCCTCGTACCGATAAGTTCAGGAGTCCCCCACTTCCGGGGTGATTCTGTTCCCAGCGTGGATGGGGCCGTTATCACGGACTTGAGTGATATGAAGAAGATACTGAGAGTTGACCGAAAAAACAGAGTAGCCATGATTGAGCCCGGAGTAACCTTTGACGAATTGTGTGGCGAGCTGGAGAAAGAGGGATTAAGGCCTAACATGCCTTTGCTTCCACGCCGCCGGAAGTCAGTCGTGGGGAGTGTGCTGGAACGAGAGCCTGTGATAATGCCCAAATATCACTGGGACATAATCGATCCGCTCGCCTGCACGGAGGTTATTTTCGGTAGCGGTGACCTGTATAGAACCGGAGCGGCATCCGGACCGGGCACAATAGAAGAACAATGGAAGTCAGGAGAGGCGCAGAAATCTCATGCTGAACCTCTGGCCGACTGGTGCCGAATACTTCAGGGCGCTCAAGGGACGATGGGCATTGTTACCTGGGCGACGATACGTTGTGAGCTTATACCCGACCTTGAAGAACCTTTTATAGTCGGTTCATCAAGCCTTCCGGGTCTTTTTGAACTTATCCACTGGCTGGTCAGGCTCAGGTTAGCCGATGAGTGCCTGGTCCTGAACAATGCTCATCTGGCCCACATCCTGGCCAAGCAGTGGCCAGATGAGTACGAAAGACTGCGTGATAGTCTGCCCCCCTGGATGCTTTTCTTCTGCATCAGCGGCTATGAATACTATCCGGAAGAGAAGGTGAGTTATCAAATAGAAAAAATGATGGATATAGCCAGGCGCGCCGGAGTAAAACCGGTTAAAGAACTCGATAAAGTCACGGCGCAAAAACTTCTGAAGATAATTCAGAAGCCCTCAGAAGAACCTTACTGGAAGACTCGCGCTAAAGGCTCCTGTTATGACATATTTAGCCTGGCTACCTATGACAGGATTCCAGAGCTCATCAAAGTTATGAATAACACTGCCGAAGAAAATGGCTATCCGGTAGCTGATATGGGTATATACCTGCAGCCAGTAGTACAGGGTACCAGCTACCATTGTGAATTCAATCTGTTTTTTAATCCGGCAAATCCGGAAGAAGTGAATAAGCTCAAGAACCTGTCCCACCAGGCCATTAAACCTCTAATGAATAACGGGGCCTTTTTCTCGCGTCCTTACGATACATGGGTGGATACGGTCTATGAAATAGACGCTGAGACAACAGCTTCTTTAAGGAAAATCAAGGGGATTCTAGACCCGAACAACATTATGAACCCGGGAAAACTGTGCTTCTGAAGGAAAAACCAGGGAAAATAGAAAATGACATTAGAAGACTGTCGAGAAGACCTGGAATGGTGTAGCCGATGTTCGATGTGCAAATTCATCCCGATGGAAGTGATAAGCGGTTACGATTTTGCCACGGTCTGTCCCAGCATTGCGAAGTATAATTTTCACAGCTATTCGGCCGGCGGCAAGCTGAACATGGCGCTGGCCATGTTAGACGGCAGAATAGATTATACCGATAAGCTTGTAGAGATGATTTACCAGTGCCAGATTTGCGGGGCCTGCGATGTCTCCTGTAAATATAACCGGGACATGGAACCACTGGAAGCACTATACGAGTTCAGGATGAAGTGTGTCGGGGATGGTCAGCTTGTACCGGCTCACATGATTGTTATCGATGGCCTGAAGAGAGAGGATAACATGATGGGCGGTTCCAAGTCTCAGCGGGGGGACTGGGCCAAAGGCCTGGATGTGAAAGACATTACCGCGGAGAAGGTGGAAGTCTATTTTCATGCTGGATGCCGGTATTGCTTTGATAAGGAATTATGGCCAGCAGCTAGAGGCGCAGTGGGGCTCCTTTTAAAGGCAGGCGTTGACGTTGGCATCATGGGTAAAGAAGAGGCCTGCTGTGGCGGGCGCTCTTACGAGATAGGATATCAGGGGGAGTTGACCAAGTACGCGGAACATAATATGGAAATGCTGAAGGTAGCCGGGGTTAAAATCTTGGTTACTTCCTGCGCCGATTGCTACTATGCTTTTAAAGTTCTCTACCACAAGATTGGCAAGAAGCTGGACGTGGAAGTTTTACATATTACGGAGTATCTGGAGCGGTTGCTAAAAGAGGGCAAACTCAAGCCTGCCAAGAAAGTGCCAATGGTGGTAACCTATCATGACCCCTGCCATCTGGGGAGGATGGGGGAGCCCTGGATACCGTGGGAGGGTGTGAGAACGAAAGGCTCCGGGCAGTTTGTTTTGCATGAACCGCCAAAGGAATTCAGGCGGGGTACACACGGAATCTACGAGCCTCCCAGGAATATACTGAAAAGTATCCCCGGCCTGAGACTCGTTGAAATGGTGAGAATCAGGGAGCGTGCCTGGTGCTGTGGGGCCGGTGGTGGTGTCATAGATGCCTTCCCGGACTTCGCCTTGTGGACGGCACTGGAAAGAGTAAATGAGGCTAAAAGTACCGGAGCCGAGGCAATAGTCACGGCGTGTCCATGGTGTAAAAGAAGCCTGAGCGATGCTATAGAAGAAAGCGGGGACGGGCTCCGAATCTACGACGTAGTGGAGATTCTGGAGCAAGCAATCTAAAGGGGGGTTGATATGGCTCTAAGTCGGGACGCTTATCAAGCGCTGGAAGATATTGTGGGTGCAGATAATATCACGGAAGAGCCCGCAATACTGGACGCATACGCGTTCCAGTGGGGACTAAAGGCTTTCACAGGAAACCCATTTGGGATCAGGTATGAAGCCGTGCTTTTACCCGGGAGCACCGAGGAGGTTCAGGCTATTGTCAAGGCATGCAACAAACACAAGATAAAATTCAAGGCACTCAGCACGGGCTGGGGCCCTATGAATACAACCGGAAGCGAAGGCACGATTCAATTGGACCTGAGAAGGATGAACAGGATTCTGGAGATTAATGAGAAGGCGATGTACGCCGTGGTGGAATCTTATGTCATCAGTGCCCAACTTCAAGCTGAGTTGATGAAGAGGGGTTTGACCTGTAATATCATAAGTGCTGGCTCTAATACTTCAGCCCTGCCTCTTGCCGGTCTGATGGGTTGCGGACCGACATCGGTAAGTACCAGTTATAGTAATCGAAACATTCTGGGTGTGGAGTGGGTTCTGCCTACGGGAGAGATACTGAGGTTGGGCTCACTGGGGTCAGGTGCCGGATGGTTCTGCGGTGACGGCCCCGGGCCGTCTCTCAGAGGCATTATGAGGGGTTATAAAGTACCGCTGGGCGGCCTGGGTGTCTTTACGAAGGCGGCAACCAAAGTATATCACTGGCCGGGACCGGAAGTCGTGCAAGTTGAAGGAGCGTCGCCGGGTTACACGCCAGAGCTCCCGGACACGATTACAGCTCATTATATCACCTTTCCTTCATGGGACAAGTTCACCGAGGCAGGATACAAGATAGGTGAAAGTGAAATAGCAATGGCATGTGACAAACTCCCACCGTGGATGCTATCGCTGAACCTGACCGAAGATGGCAGGGAAGGTGTTCAGCTATTTTCAAAGATACGCTCCCAGACGGTGGATAAAGGGATAAGTGTCCTTGTTGTCGTAGGTGCTGATTCTCAACGTGAATTCGACTATAAGGAAAAGGTATTAAAACGCATCACTTCGGAAACAGGCGGTGAGTTTTTACCCTTAGTAGAAGAGCCAGCTACTCGAAAGAAGCTAATATGGCATAGAGTCAGGGCTACCACCGGCGCCAGAGAAACTTTTCGTCTCATGTTGGATCAGGGGGCAAGCTTTGGAGCCGCTGACAGCTGGGAATTCGCCGTCAGTGAGGCTAAAGAAGGAGCCAAGCTCAAGAAGAAGTATATAGAAAAAGGTTTGATTATGGATGACGGTGCCGATAATGCCTGGGGCACGGTATATGAGCATGGTCATATGGGGCACATGGACGAGCTCTTCCTGACCGACCCTACGAACCCGGCTTCAAGGCAGGGTATGTTCGGATTTATGCAGGAAACATGGCAAGTTTCTCTGGAAAAGTCCCTGGGATGCCATCAAGGGGTAATGGGTGACATGGGTCACGACCTATTTGGACCACGTACCAGTAATTACCACTTATGGGCACGGAAAATCAAGAAAACGTTTGACCCTAACGGCGCATCGGAATCTAGCCGTTATATAACGGCGGAAGAGTAGATACCTGGAAAAACTGGGGAATGTCGCGCCGTAAGATGTCTATACCCCCGCTACTATGTACGAACCATCGGAGGAGACCGAAACGCAATAAACAGTGCCACCTGTCCTGTAGCTTCAGCTTCTGTTTAAGGAGTGCATTCTCCGCCCTAATAGCTTCTATTAACTTATATGCACCAACTAGTAACTCTTCCCTGAGTTTCTTCTGTCTGTTTAATTTATTTATCTCTGAAAGAAGACCGCCTCTTTGCTGCCGAACAATTCTCTGGTGTCTTGGCTTACTGATTTCATCAACTCTATCAATCGCCCAAGTTTCTGGATCTACTAGGTATTCATCGGCGATATTAACCTTTCGTTTCCTCACCTTGTCCGTTATCGTTCTATATATTTTTTCCGATGTCGCGAACAGTGGGTTTATTCTGGGAGCACCCCCGATATCGTACTGGAACCCTATCGCG
>DAOVRI010000198.1 GCA_030628245.1 Dehalococcoidales bacterium | reverse complement strand
CCGGTTATCGGCGATATCATCGCCATGACGCTGAGGACCTTCGGGCAGGGCATGAAGGTATCGCTGGAGATTGCCGCCATGGCGGCGGATTCCGGACTGGTACGCACCGACGAAGAGGTTATCTCCATTGGCGGCACGGGCCGGGGCGCTGATACGGCACTGGTCTTGCAGCCCGATTACGTACACCGCTTCTTCAACCTTAAAGTAAAGGAGCTAATTTGCAAACCGCGCTTCTAGGACGGATAATTTTATCATGCACCATACCCTCAAGCTCTATGACAGGCACCGTAAAGGTATCCTCAGGCTTTACATGTTCTTCGCCGCGTGGACCAGAATCCCCCTGCTGGGTCGACTAGTGAGGTGGGTGGCCAATATGTACGGAAAAAACCTGCACGGCGCCTACCTGCTGACGCCGTCGGAGGCAGAAGAACTGGTAACTATCGCCGAGGGCGTGGCCGTGGCTCCCTGCACCTGCCGGACTGTCTTTAAAAACTGCGATAATCCCGTTAATAATGAGATACTGCTGGGGCCGACGGAGCACGTCCTCCACGAGGCAATGCCCCACGACTCCCACGAGATTACCGGGGAAGAAGCCGCCGAAATCCTGCGGGACAGCCACAGCCGGGGCCTGATTCTTTCCATCGTCAAGTGCAAGGGTGACTTTTATGCGATATGCAGTTGCTGCTCGTGCTGTTGCGTGCCTCTGCGCATGAGCAAGCAGTACGGCATCGGCGAGGTGCTCGTCAGGCACAAAGACATCGTGAAAGAGTTCCGGGATTACCAGCTCGCCTACGGGGCCACGGAGAAAGCCTAGCCCAGGAACCCGTGAATAGTATCCGAAAACTGCTTGAGCTTGTCGCGGTGGACGTTATGGCCACAGTTCTCGAAGACCTTCACCCGACAGTCGGGAATCGCCCTGGCCGCCGCGTAGGCATGCTTAACCGGCACGATGGGGTCTTTGGCCCCCCATACCAGCAGCGTCGGCACCCTTACCTCGGAGAGTCGATTCTCCAGCACCAGCGTCTGCTGCCTGAAGGTGGTGATACTGCCGCCGACATACACGCTGGCCGGTGAAAGAGGCATGATAATCTGGGCGGGATTCAGCATCCGCATAATCAGCCACTTCATGCCCTTCAATACCGCCAGGGACAGTGCCCCGACAGACCTCATCAGGGCCGGAACCGATAGGAGCCTGACCCAGAAGGCTATTTCCCTCCCCAGGCACAGGCTGCTCACCAGCACCAGCTTTCTGATGCGATGGGGCGACTTCAAAGCGAAGCTAAGGGCGATACCGCCCCCCAGCGAATGCCCCACGAGGTTGAAATTCTCCAGTCCCAGTTTGGCGGCGAACTTATCCAGGAACTCGGACAGCTCCGGTATAAAGTAGTCGCCGTCGAGGGGCTGGCTGCCGCCGTAGCCGGGCAGGTCGGGGGCGTAGACCGTGTACTGCTTGGAAAGCTCGGTGATGTTGTCCCACCAGGTGCGGGCATCCCCGCCACCGCCGTGAATCACCACCAGTGGCTCTCCCTGGCCGGCGGTGTAGTAATGGACATCGAGTCCGTCAATGTTTATTGTTTTGCTCTGAATTTTACTCACTATTCTCCTTGCTCAGTTAATTGTCTTAAAAACGAAGGAATCGTTTCTAATCTTACAAAGGGTACAATACAACCAAATCACAAAAAGCGTCGGAAACCTTACAAAAAAGTCACAAAAAAAACTACCCTTACTTAATATAACGATGGAGGGTAGTTTAAGGTTACCCCGGCCTCTATTTATATTGTATCATGCCCCCGCCTTACGGAGTCAAATATTCCAGCCCGTACTTTAGGTGGATGCTACCACGTATTTTCGTTCGCCCCTTATACTTATATTTTACCCGTATGAATATTAAGAAGCTGTTAAGAAAGTCACATCCTGAGGATTATTTTTTAGGTGAACCTCACCCCCTGTGTCCCCCTCTCCTGGCAAGGCTTTCAGCAGGAGAGGGGGATAAAAGAAAGAGGGGCTGCGCCCCTCTTAAACACCCCGCTTTGGGCTTGCAGAAATCCCCCTTTATCCCCCTTTTTCAAAGGGGGAAACTAAAAAAGGAAAAGAGGCTATGATAGCTTCTCCCTTTGGTAAAGGGAGATAAGAGAGGGATTTTCCCCCTCTTCCTTTTGCCCCACCCCGAGGGGAGGGTGCGTAGGAATAGATTGACAGGTGGGAGTATAATTTATGTTAAATATACTAATTAAGGAGATAAAATGAATGACAAGAAGTATAAAAACATAATCCGGTCAGGTTTAATCTTATCAGTTATAACTTTATCGGTTTTGTTTTTATCTAAACAAGAAGCCTGTATTACCCAGCAGAAACAAATAATTATCGTTATCCTAATATTTTCGGCTGCTTTAGCTATATTATATTTAATTTTTAATTTTATAGCTTCGGTCAATAAGAAATTATTAATATGGTCATCAGCTTTAAATACCGCCTTAATAATATATTATGGAATTTTGATATTTTCTCTTGCTTGGTATAAAGAACTAATATCAGAAATTCTCGAATTTGATGTAAGTATGGGTGCTTTTGGAATAGCTATTATTGCCTTTGGCTGGTCATTTGTAAATCAACGTCGACAAGAACAAATTACGAGAGAAGACTATCAAAATTTGGAATCTAACGTAATAAAATTAAGTAAAAAACTCTCAACCATAAATAGAAAGATTGATAATTTTAAGAAATAACCGATACCTATAAAGCTTAATTAAAAAGAGGTAATATCACCCTCATTCCCCCGAAGCCTTCTTCTTCAACTCATACAGCTTGTTCAGAGCCTCCAGCGGCGTCATGCCGTCGATGTCCAGCTTGTCTATCTCCTCGTCCACCGCCGATTTTCCCCCGAATAAGGGTATCTGCTGCGCCGGCTCTTTACGCTTTTTAATCGGCTTTGCCTCCCGGCTGTCGCTTTCAAGTTCGTCTAATACCTCGCGGGCGCGGTGCAGTACCGATTTCGGCAGTCCCGCCAGCTGCGCCACGTGTATCCCGTAGCTCTTGTCCACCCCGCCCGGCACGATTTTATGCAGGAAAATCACCTTCCCCGCCTCCTCGATGACCGCCACGTTGAAGTTCTTGACCCGCGGCAGGTAGTCCGCCAGCGCCACCATCTCGTGGTAGTGTGTGGCGAAGACCGTCTTGGCGCCCAGCCCGGCGTGGTTGTGGATGAACTCCGCCACGGCGCGGGCGATGGAGAGTCCGTCGTAGGTGCTGGTGCCCCGCCCTATCTCGTCGAGGATGAGGAGGGAGCGGGGGGT
>DAOVRI010000207.1 GCA_030628245.1 Dehalococcoidales bacterium | reverse complement strand
TCCTACATGAACAACGGCGGCGGCGCCTGGGACAATGCCAAGAAGATGATTGAGGACGGGCAGTTAAAGGATGAAAACGGCGAAGTACTCGGCAAAAATACCTTCGCACACCAGGCAGCAGTCGTCGGCGATACTGTCGGCGACCCGCTCAAGGATACCGCCGGGCCTTCGCTGCACGTGCTGGTGAAACTCCTCGCCACCGTCACGCTGGTGATGTGCCCGCTGTTTATCTCGGTATAAAATACTTGTTTAAAAAGTATAAGGGGCATGATTAATGAAAGTCATGCCCCTTTCTTCTTATATATTGGTCATTGCGAGCGATAGCGAAGCAATCTCTAATTAGAACTCAGCATAATGATTGAGATTGCTTCGTCTCTACGCTCCTCGCAATGACAAAACACTTATTTCAGGAAAGGATTGGCCCGCTTTTCCGTGCTGATGGTGGAGTCCGGGCCGTGGCCGGGGTGGACTATGGTATCATCGGGCAGCGTTAGCAGCTTGGTACGGATGCTGTTCATCAGCTGGTCATAATCTCCATCAATCAAATCATATCTGCCGATTCCGTAGTTGAAAAGGGTGTCCCCGGTAAATACAACTCCTTCCCCATAGATGCTGATGCCGCAGGGGGTATGCCCCGGCGTATGGAGCACGGTGAAATGGAGGCCCCCGATGTCGATGCTGTCGCCTTCCTTTAGAATACGCCCGGGTTTGGGTGCGCCCTCGTAGGGAGGTTCGTAGATATAGCTCGGCGACTGCGGCAGGTACTTGGCGCATTCGATGTGGGCGGCTAACTCGGCGCCGGTGGCTTCCTTGACCTGTGCCGCCGCGCCTACATGGTCGGGGTGGCGGTGGGTTAAAACGATGAGTTTTATCGTCAGCCCCAGCTTCTCGACGGCCCGCATAATATCTTTAGCGTCCGCTCCGGGGTCTATTATCATGCCTTCTCTGGTCGCTTCCGAGCCGATGATGTAGCAGTTGCTGGCAATCGGCCCGACCACGAGTTTCCTGACTATCAAGGTATCCTCCAAATAACTGGTCTGATATCATTTAGTATAACTGAATTGTGTGATTTTTTCATTTCAGTGATGGCTAGTTATCACATGCAGCCACTTGCGCTGTTTCCGCAGTATGCGTTAAACTATTAATGAGATATTCACAGATTCAACCAGGTAGGGAGCCAAGTTTGGCGGATATTCGCCCGTTTTGCGGTGTACATTACAATCCATCGCTGGTGAAAGACCTGGCGAAGGTCATCTGTCCTCCCTACGATATCATTACCCTCCAGATGCAGCAGGAGCTTTATCAACGCAGTGACAGCAATTTCGTGCGTGTCGAATTCGGGCGGGACCTGCCGTCTGATAAAGACACGGACAACAGGTATACCCGCGCCGCAACCACTGTGAAGAAATGGCTGGAACAGGGAATCCTGCAGGTTGACGAGACACCAGCCATCTATGTTAATGAGCATCATTTCACGTATCAGGGCAGAAAGTACCGTCGCCGCAGCGTCAGCTGTCTGGTCAAACTGGAAGAATGGGATAAGATGATTGTCCGTCCGCATGAGGGAACCTTGTCCCGGCCTAAAGGCGACCGGTTAAGCCTGTTGTGGGCGCTTCAGGCTGATGCGAGCCCTATCATGGCGCTCTATGATGACCCGGAGAGACAGATAGCATCGTTGCTGGACGCGCAGACCGATGCGAAGCTCATGCTGAGCGCCGATACCGATGGCGGAGAGCATCATTGCTTGTGGGCCATTACGGACTCTGAAATAATCGGGCAGGTGCGCGATTGTCTGGCCGACCAGCCGCTCTACATCGCCGATGGCCATCACCGCTATGAAAGCGCTCTGGCTTATCAGCGTGAGAGACGCACCAGTTCTTCGTCGGGGGCGGAAGAAGAGCCGTTCGATTTCGTAATGATGACGCTGGTGGATTTTGCCGACCCCGGACTCGTTATCCTGCCGGCGCACCGCCTGGTCAGAGGCCTGTCACCATCGGCTTTTGACGGTTTAATGGCCGGTCTAAAAACGTGTTTCGCCGTCGAAGAAATGCCATTAAACAAAGCCGATGTGTTGTCGCAGATTAACGGACTCCTGTCTGAAGACGCAGGCGAGGTCAAACTGGTCCTGTGTGGCCTGGACAAAGAGCGGCTTATATTACTCAGGTTGCGCGATTTCAGTATTGTCAGACCGATGATACCGTACTTTCACTCGGAGATTTATCAGAGGCTGGACGTGAGTATTGTCGACCATGTTATACTGGAGGAGATTCTCGGGCTGACCCATGATAAGGTTGGGGCGTTTCTCGACTACACCGATGACACTCTCGAGGCAGTCAGCAGGGTCGTGGAGCAGGAATATCAGCTGGCTGTTATCGTCAACCCGGTGAAACCGGAGATTATGAAGGCCATTGCCGATAGTGGCGACCGCATGCCCCGTAAATCCACCTACTTCTATCCCAAGACACCGGCCGGCCTGGTCTTCTACCGGTTCGGTAAATAGGTTTTGCTTTCTAAGGTGCCCTTACCCCACACAGCAATATAGCGGATAGGTAATACGTTTGACGCCTGGTTGGGCTTGTATAGTATAATAAAGATAAATTGGGCTGTTTTCAGCTACAGGAGAAGAAGGCGTGCTGGTTGAGGAAGAGTTAGCTAGCTTTTCACCCGAACGAGATACCATTGTGACTGTCGGCGTTTTCGACGGCGTGCACCTGGGTCACAGGCAACTGATTTCGGAGTTGCTGAAACAGGCCGAACAGAGGAGTTTGCTTTCCGGCGTGGTGACTTTCCGCCAGCACCCGGAGGATTTGCTATCTTCGGAGACAAAACTGCCTTATTTGACCGATATCAAAACAAGGATAAGGCTTCTCCAGAATGAGGGTGTCGAAATTATCGTGCCTTTGTCGTTCACGAAAGACCTGGCCCGGCTGGATGCCCGCCGGTTTGTCGGTCTATTACAGAAGCACCTGAAAACGCG
>DAOVRI010000032.1 GCA_030628245.1 Dehalococcoidales bacterium | reverse complement strand
TCACCCGGTGCGGTCTGTATCATCATCGGCGAGACGTTGATATTGAAGGTCGCCTGGTCGCTGATGAAGGTAAAGTCGGCCGATGCCATCCTGTCATCGGGGTAGGTGCCCGCGACGGCTTCTATCGGGTACGTTCCAGGGGTTAGACCGGCCGGTACCTGAAACACGGCCGAAAAGGCCCCGTTGTTATCCGTGTTGATAGCCGGCAGTGTACCGTTGGCAATCTGGTTAAATTCAGGGTTGGGTGGGCCAAAGTACAGTTGTGTTACGGCGGTATTGGCCGGGAAGCCGCTGCCGCTGATGGTTATCCAGGTCCCTGCGGAGCCTACGGTTGGATTAAGGTATATCGAGGCCATCTCGTAACCTTCGGGTGGGGCTATGTAAATCTCAATGGGGATGCGGTTCACCTCTGCCTCGCCGGCCCGCTGACCTTTTATCGTAAAGGAGTAGTGGCCGGAGGGCATCATTTCGCTGATATTCAGGTTGAGGTTGGTACTGGCGATACCGCCGGGAGGTGCCGTGACATTGTCCGAGGCAAAGCTGGCAGTAATGCCGGACGGGCGACCTTCAACCGAAAGCATTACCGTCGGTGAGATGGAACCGACTGCCTGTACCCTTATCATGGTGCTTATCTGGTTGCCCTGCTCGACCCAGAGGGACGAAGGTGATGCTTGAATCACGAAGGTATCGCCACCTCCGGTTATGGTAAATGATTTGCTGGAGAACTTATCAGTGGGTGTCGCGCCATCGGATGGCCAGCCCACTCTGATATCAACGAAATAGGTGCCGGGTTCAAGTGTAGACGGGACCCGGAAGGTCCCGGAGAACCTGCCGGCGGAATCACCTGTGGTTGGTACGTAAATAGTAGATATACTCTGGTCGGTAAGTAAATCTCTCGGGCCGAACCTGAGTTCGGTCACCTGGCTCGGCGTGCAGCCCGTAAAATCTGAGCCGGAGAAGGTCACTACCTGGTCGACTTGACCGAAGGTGGGACTCAGCGTGAACTGCGTCATATTAAAGCCTGACGGCGGCTGTACGGTCAGGTCCAGGGATACCCTTTGCTCGGCGCCACCCGTTATCCATGCCTTGACGGTTATGGAGTAATTGCCGGGTGGTGCCGTCATGCTGGCGGTCAGGTTCAGATTCCGTGAGGCTGAGCCGCCGGCCGGTACCGAGATGGCGTTATCGCCGGTGGCGGCGGTATTATCCGCAAGTGACCCGAACTGGTACGTCAGCCAGTTGGGGGCGCCCTCCAGGGCCAGGTTAACCGTAGAACTGCCGCCCATGGAATAAATGTTTACCGAGACCGATGAAGAGTTATACCCTTCCTCGGTGGCTACGGTTGTCGACTCCGGTGACACTCCCAGCGAAAAGGTTTCACCGGTCCCCATAATCTGGAAGTCCCTCTCGGCAAAGTCGCCGGTGCTTGCCACAATTGCTTTAATACGGTAGTTACCGGAGAAAATACCTGATGGAATGGTGAAGGTTCCGGTAAAGCTGCCGTTACTGATGGCAATGGCAGCCGGTGTCGTCTGCAAATCGACGTTGGTAAGAACCTCCATAATAGTAACGTTTTCTCCCTCACAGGTCGTCGGGAAGTTAGCCCCGGTAATGGTAATGGTATCACCTGCCTGTGCGTAGGACTGCGATAGCGAGATACCGGGCCCGTGTTCGGCCAGAGGCTGTATATCCAGGTTGATGTTGGTAACCTTATTGATATACGGGTCGGCGCATGACCCGTCAACGTTCATCTGATACATCTCGGAAGCTGCCCATTCGGCTACCGTAATGGTAAGTATAGCCGAGGCCGTCTCTCCGCTGGCGGGTGTGACGCTGCCGGTTGACAGGCTCATGGTTACGCCGGGAGCCGTGCCCGCGCTAAGCGCCACCGCAGCATTGAAGCCGTTAATTGAGGCTACATAGATGGTAATATTGGCGGATTGCCCTGGTGTAAGGGAAATGAATTGCGGTGAGGCTGACATAAGGAAATCGGGGTCGGAGCCGGTGGTTACGGTTATCTGGCAGACGGCGGAAGCCTGTCCTGAAATTGCCTTAACGAAGAAGTTACCGCCGGACATCTCCGGAATGGTCACCTGTACGTTCCAGGTGCCGCCTCCGGCTGTCTGGTTTTCCGTTATGATATCTCCCGCGTTAGGACCGGAGTCCCATTGAAGGGTTATATTGCTGCTCTCAGGGAACTGAGAGGCGTAGAAGGTTGTTTGGCCGCCGACGGCAACTACTGACGGTGAAGCCGATAGCATTGGCTCACCGGGCACGCCGATAGTAACCCTAAAGACAAACCCTCTCTGCTGGCCGCCGTATTCGGATGTCTGGCCGCCGAGTCCGCAATCGAAAGTACCCGAAGGTGCCGTCGGAGCGGTACCGAGGTTCAGTGTGACTGTCTGCGTCGCGTTGGCAGTCAGAGTTACCTGGCTGGGTGATATGGTGGTGTAGTCTTCTAACTCGGGAGGTCCTCCGAAATGAAGGTTAATGTCTCCCTCAAAATTATTTACCGAGGTTATATTGAAGGTTTCGGTGATATTAGCCCCGGCGCTGAGCATAAAGGAGGACATGCCGCCACTATGGGCAATAGTGAAGGTGGGTGCCGGGATAGTGGTAGCCGAAGGTGAGTTGGACAGACCTGACCAGAGGTTGGCATCGTCCTTGGTCTTGATGGCGAAGTGGTAGGTGGTATTAGCGCTCAGGCCGGGAACCATGAAGGTCTCCGGGGTATTGGCAGCATGCGGCGGCGGGATGTTGGGAGGCTGAGTCGCGGCATTAAACTTGGAATTATTATCAATAATAGAGGTAGCGTAGCGGATATCGTACTGGGTGGCCTGGCCGGTGCTGCGGTTAGCGCCGGGTGCCGTCCAGGTGAGAATGACGGAGGCGTGAGTTACGTTGCCGGTGGCCAGGTCGGTGACGCTGGCTGGCGGTGGGTTCAACGGCTCCAAAGCAAGGTTGACCAGTTTTGGTACGCCCAATTCAGCGTCAATGCCTGTATGGATAACATCAACGTAACCTTGCTTAGCTACTTGAACAGTATAGCCTGTTCCCTGAGGTGCCGCGAGGCTGTAACTGCCATTGGCAGAGGTTGGCATGGTTTCATACCTTACTTCAGGCGTTCCTGGCTTATAAGCCCAGACGTCTGCGCCCTGGATAGAGTTTCCGCTGTAGTTATCGGTTACCGTACCCCCGATAATACCTCCCGGAACTAAGGAGAAATTGATAGGGGTGGTGACATTGGCAGTAATACTCTGGCCCGTCACCACCTCAGAGACATACCCATGACTAACGGCACCCACAGCGTAGCCCGTACCTTCAGGCACGGAAACACTGTAGTTACCGTCACCACCGGTGTTGACCTCCCAAGAGGGAGGGGCATCCACCGACTCCAGTATGCCAATGGTGGCACCAGCGATGGGATTGCCTGTAGCATTATCGGTAACCTGCCCGGCGAAGGTCCCGTTGCCTGCTGCCAGTGCCGGGATTGGCAGTAACCCGAGGAGAAAGATAGCTATAATCGAGACGCGAAGGAGTAGACTGGATAATGATAGAGAAAATTTAACTTTCCTGGACATTGCCATGTACCTCCTGATGCAGCTTTGTAAAAAAAATAAAGGCGGCCTGGATAAACTCAGTCATTATGCCTGGCCACCTCTGAGCGGTATCTTGTGTTTTTCCGCAAAGGCGTAAAAGTCATCCCGGTGTATTCGGTTCTGGCCTCCGGGGAGCCTGAAGGCTACCAGGTTGCCTTTTTCAATCCATCGTAAGACGGTTACCTTGCTCACTCCACAGTGCCGGGCGACGACACCGGTGGTGAGATACAAGGGGTATCCCTTTTCTAGTCCTATTTCCAAGTTAAACCTCCATAAAAGTATTAACAAGCAATTAGTAGCTCAATGAGGTTGAGTTTATTCATGTAGATTCTCTGAAGGTTCATTACGTTGTTCACGCGGTTAACTTTCTTGACGAAAGTGCTGGAATTACTTTAGTACCGCCCGCTAACAGCCGTATCACAAAACGCGACGTAATCTTTACAAAAAAGTCACATTCACCCAAAAATGCTTGTTGGGATATCGGGAGTTCTAGAGGGGCGACAGCCCCTCTCAATATATTCCCTCTCTCCAAACAAAATTACCAAGGCTTCTCTAATGTCGCTGTTTGGAGATGGGGACACAGGGGGTTTGGTATGAAAAGGGGTAGGGAAAGCTAACCGCTGAATGTTTTAATATCACCGCCTAGAAATCCCTCCCTTACTGGGTTATAATGAGTATATTGGGGTGAAAAATCTCCTTACGTATAAGGAGATACGGAATTGGATATCGATAAACTGAAGGCCGCTGTTATCAGGGAGATAGATGCTCGTTACCGTGAACTCGGTGAGTTGAGCAAGAAACTGCATGACAACCCCGAAATAGCCTTCGAAGAGAAGCAGGCGTCTGCCTGGCTGGCGGAATTCCTTGAGCAGAACGATTTTACCGTGGACAGGGGCATCTGCGAACTGCCCACGGCTTTTCGGGGGAGGTATGGTACCGGGCAGCCGGTTATCGCTTTTCTCGCCGAATACGATGCTCTGCCCAAGCTGGGACATGCCTGCGGTCACAACCTGATAGCTACCAGTTCCGTTGCCGCCGGTCTGGCTTCGCGGCGGGCTGTAGACGAGCTGGGGGGCAGTATCATGGTCTTCGGCACGCCCGGCGAGGAATTGTACGGTGGTAAGGCCATCATGGCAGAGAGGGGCGCCTTTACGGATGTTGATATGGCGATGATAGCCCACCCGGGCGGTGGAAATACGGTGGTGATGAATACACTCGCCTGCGAGACTCTGGAGGTTGAGTTTATCGGTAAGGCGGCCCATGCCGCCGCCGAACCGGAGACTGGTATCAATGCCCTGGAGGCTATGATTCAGTCCTATAATGCCATTAATTCACTGCGACAGCATATCAGGGATAGGGCACGGATTAACGGTATCATTACCGACGGTGGTGAAGCGGCCAATATCGTTCCGGCCCACACCGCCGCTACGTTTATTGTGCGCGCCGAGGATGACGCCTATCTCGATGAGCTGAAGAAAAAGGTAATCAACTGTTTCAGTGGCGCGGCCAGGGCCACCGGTGCTAAACTGAAATATAAGTGGGGAGAACACTACGCCGCCATGTTCAATAACCTGACCATGGCCCGACTTTTCAAGCAGAATATGCAGTCGCTGGGACATCCCATACGCCTGGGAGACAATACCATGATGACTTTCAGTACCGATGTGGGCAATGTCAGCCAGCTGTTGCCGACCATTCAGCCGCTGGTAGCTATAGCCCCGCAGGATATTCAATTGCATACCCCGGAGTTTGCCATGGTCACTGCCTCGGAGGACGCCCTGCGCGGTCTTCTCGATGCGGCCAGGGCCATGGCGATGACGGTCGTCGACCTACTGGCCAGTCCGGATACGGCCGCGAAGGTCTGGGAAGAGTTCCGCAAAGGCAAGTAACCCTTGAGGGGCGTTTAAGAGGGGCGGGGAATATTAGCGTTAGAGAGAAATTATGGAAGCCTATCTGGGTATTGATGTCGGGTCCGTTACCACCAAGTTCGCTGTGCTGAACGCGGCTGACGATTTGATGGCCAGTTTGTACCTGCCTACCGGCGGCAGGCCCGTGGACATGGTGCAGCAGGGATTAAGGCAAATCGGGCAGCAGTTACCGCCGGATACTGAAATTAAGGGCGTGGCTACCACCGGCAGCGCCCGCTACCTGGCCGGGGCTGTCGTTGGGGCTGACCTTGTTAAAAACGAAATCACCTGCCAGGCTGTGGCGGCAATTGAATATGTCCCGGAAGTGCAGACGGTCATTGAAATCGGTGGGCAGGACAGCAAGATTATCATTATACGGGACGGCATGGTTACCGACTTCGGTATGAACACCGTGTGCGCCGCTGGTACCGGCAGCTTCCTTGACCACCAGGCGGGCCGACTTAACATGAGCATCGAGGAATTATCACGGCGGGCGTTGCTCGGCGGCGACTCGGTTCGTATTTCCGGTCGCTGCACCGTCTTCGCCGAGTCGGACATGGTGCACAAGCAGCAGACGGGACATAATGTCGACGACATTATTTACGGACTCTGCCGCGCGCTGGTACGCAACTACTTGAGCGATGTCGGCTCGCATAAGGATATACAGCCGCCCGTGCTCTTTCAGGGAGGGGTTGCCTTTAATCAGGGTATCGTCAGGGCGCTGCGGGAGGAGCTTAAAACGGAGGTAATCGTGCCTCCCCACCATGAGGTCATGGGGGCTATCGGCGTGGCCCTGCTGGTGCATGAGCGTGCCGCTGTTAGCCATAACGGCTGCCGGTTCAAGGGATTCGGCGTCAGCGAAATTGAGTACCAGACCTCGTCGTTCGAATGCCAGGCCTGTCCCACCGCCTGTGAAATCGTCCGGATTTCAGAGGGCGACCGGGTTATCGCCTGCTGGGGAGGACAATGCGACATGTGGGAAGAAAGTGTTATTAGTCAGGGAGATTAGCTGAAAGATATGAAAATTGCGGTTGATGCTGCCGGGGGCGACTACGCTCCGCACGAAATGGTCAAGGGGGCCATAAAGGCGGCCCAGGAATACGGGGTAGAGATTGTCCTGGTGGGCCGGAGGAGCGTGCTCCGTAAACTGGCGGAAAAAGCTCCGGGTAAAGTCCCTGTTACCATCGTTGACGCCAAGCAGGTTATCGATTATAAAGAGCACCCGATTAAGGCGATTCAAAAAAAGCCTAACTCGTCAATCGTGGTCGGCATTAATCTGCTCAAGAGCGGCGGTGCCCAGGCTTTTGTTTCGGCGGGGAATACCGGGGCGGTGGTGGCGTCGGCGCTGCTCTCTCTCGGCAGGGCGAACGGGGTCAACCGGGCGGCCATCGGCTGTTTTCTGGATACCATATCGTCCTTCCCGGCGTTACTGGTGGATGCCGGCGCCAATTCTGATTGTCGTCCGGAGCACCTTCTGGAGTTCGCCAGGCTGGGTTCTATTTACAGCAAATACCTTCTCAATATCGAATCGCCGCGCGTCGGCCTTCTCAGCAACGGCGCCGAGGAGGGCAAGGGCAATCGTCTGACCCGGGAGACCTACAATCTTCTAAAAAACGCAGCCGATATTAATTTCATCGGCAATATGGAAGGGCATGATATTATCAAGAGAACCTCCGATGTCTTCGTGACCGATGGCTTTACCGGCAATGTTATCCTCAAGACCATCGAGGGTTTCAACGACAATTTCTTAACCTCGGTAAGGCAGCTGGGGCATGTTTTTTCCAGCGTCTCGCGACTCCGGGCGCGCGACCTGCTCCGTGATATCGGGCTGGGTTCCTGGACGAAAAAAATGGACTACACCGAGTACGGCGGGGCCTGTCTCCTCGGCGTGAACGGCAATGTCATTATCGCGCACGGCCGCAGCCAGGCCAAAGCTATCAAGAATGCCATCGGTCTCGCCAAGGAGACTGTAGAACGTGGCATAACCGAAAAAGTAAGGGAGGGACACTATGAGCAAGCCAGTGGAAATTGAAGAAGCAAAATTTAATGAATTAGTATTACAGGCGGAGACACCGGTACTGGTCGACTTCTGGGCGCCCTGGTGCGGGCCGTGCCGGATGGTGGCGCCTGTTGTTGAGCAACTGGCGGAAGAGTATGACGGCGAGGTGAGCTTCGTCGAGGTCAATGTTGACAATAATCCCAGGATTGCCAGCCAATACGGTATTATGAGCATTCCTACACTGATGCTCTTTAAAGAAGGAAAGCCTGTCGACACGATTATCGGCTTCCGTCCCAAGGAAGAATTGAAGAAGAGCCTTGATGCGGCTCTGTAATCGGAGTAAGACGTAAGACTTGAGTGGTAAAGGGGGTGAGATAGTTGGTGAAGTCCCCGAAGAAGTATGACATCGTCATTATTGGTGGCGGGCCTGCCGGACTCAGTGCGGGTATTTATACCGCCCGGGCCAGGCTGAGCAGCCTCCTTATCGAGAGGGGGGCGGTCGGCGGTCAGATAATCAACGCCGAATGGGTGGAGAACTACCCCGGTTTTGCCGAGAGTATCAGCGGCATTGATTTGGCCGAAGCGATGCATAAGCAGGCGACGAAGTTCGGACTGGAAACACTCGTTGCCGAGGTCACTGGTATTGACATAAAGGGTGGGCAGAAGGCGGTCAGGACTTCTCAGGGCGACTTTACGGCTAAGGCTGTTATCATCGCTGGAGGCTTGGAGCGGCACAAACTCGGCGTGCCCGGCGAGGCCGAATATACCGGCAAAGGCGTCTCTTACTGCGCTACCTGCGACGGCCCCTTCTTCCGGGACAAGGCGGTGGCTGTGGTGGGGGGCGGCAACGCCGCTATTACGGAAGCCATCGAGCTTACCAGGTTCGCTTTCAGGGTAACCGTCATACACCGTCGCGACGAGCTTCGCGCCACCAAAATTCTGCAGGAAAAAGCCTTCGCCGAGCCGAAGATTGATATCCTGTGGGATAGCGTGCTTGAGGAAATCGCCGGTGATACCTTCGTTGACAGGGTCAGGGTAAGTAATGTTAAGACCAAAAAGAAAACCGTCCTTGATGTCTCCGGGGTGTTCATGTCCGTCGGTTTCAGGCCAAATACCAGTTATCTCAAGGGTATCGTAAAACTGGATGACATCGGCACCATTATTACCAACGAAAAGATGGAGACCAGTGTTCCCGGCATCTTTGCCGCCGGTGACATACGCAGCAACTCTATCCGGCAGGTTATCGCCGCCACCGGTGATGGCGCCGTGGCCGGCATCGGTGCCGAGAAATATATCACGGGGTAGATATAAGTTTTTATAGAAAAATCCTTAAAATTTTCTTGGCAATACGCTTGGATGGGTATTGACGCGTTTTCTATATACTAAAGTATAATGAGCAGTAATCAGTAAAAGGAGTAGGTAGTGAAGGTTATTTTTATCGAGGATGTCCCCAACGTCGCCAGGGTCGGCCAGACCAGAGTGGTGGCCGACGGCTACGCCAGGAATTATCTGTTGCCCCGCAAGCTGGTGGTGGTGGCCAATTCGCAGGCCGCGGTGGCAATGGAATCGCAACTGAAAAAGAAAATCAAGCAGCGTGAGCTTGAAGAAGCCGAGATGGCCGGGCTGGCGGAAAAGATAAACGAAGTTGAGATTACCATCAAGGCCAGGGTAGGAGAAAGTGAGAAGCTCTATGGTTCGGTTACCGCCGCCGATATCGCCGAAGAATTAGGTAAAAGCGCCGGCCATGAGGTCGACAAGAAGAAAATAGAGATAGCCGAGCCGATTCGCCAGCTTGGCAGTCACGACGTAACCGTCAGGTTCACTCATGATATCACGGCCGTCATTAAGGTTAACGTAATATCGGACGAAGTGGCGGAAGAGAAGCCGGAGAAGGCTAAGAAAGCGGAAAAGAAGTCTAAGGCGAAATCGACGAAGAAGACGAAGAAAGCGGAAGCCAAAGCTGAGGAAGTTAAGGCTAAAGTAGAGGAAGTTGAGACTAAGGTAGAAGTGGCGGAAGAGAAGCCGAAGAAGGCTAAGAAAGCGGAAAAGAAGTCTAAGGCGAAATCGGCGAAGAAGACGAAGAAAGCGGAAGCCAAAGCTGAGGAAGTTGAGACTAAGGTAGAAGAGGCGGAAGAGAAGCCGGAGAAGGCTAAGAAAGTGGAAAAGAAGTCTAAGGCGAAATCGACCAAGAAAAAGAAAGTAGCGGAAGCCAAGGCTAAAGTAGATGAAGCTGAGACTAAGGTAGAAGAGGCGGAAGAGAAGGAGAAAGAATCGGGTGAATGATGTCAGGCTGCCGCCGAATGATAACGATGCCGAAGAAGCGGTCATCGGCTCGCTGCTGATTGACGGCACGGCTATTTTTCAGATTGCCGACTTTCTTCAGTCGGCGGACTTCTATTTTGAGCAGAACAAGTGGCTTTACGAGGCCTGCATGGCGCTTTACGAGCGCGACGAAGCCATCAACCA
The DNA here is from genome assembly GCA_030628245.1 of Dehalococcoidales bacterium. GTDB lineage: Bacteria > Chloroflexota > Dehalococcoidia > Dehalococcoidales > RBG-16-60-22 > JAFGPF01. The sequence continues at coordinate 2,515 of DAOVRI010000032.1, read as the reverse complement.
GGTGACTCTGGCGCAGGAACTTTCCCAGAAGGGGCGACTTGAATCATGTGGGGGTGCCGCCCGGCTCAGCTATCTGATATCCGTCTGTCCCACCTCTCTGGATATCGAGCACTACGCCCGGATTGTCTACCGGCTTTCGGTAATGCGCCAGATGATAAGCTCCGGCGACCGTATCTCGGCCATCGGCTATGAGGCCGGCCCGGACGTCGAGGATAGCCTGGCCAAGGCCGAAAGCATACTGTTCAAGCTGCGTCGCGGGCAGGGCACCGGCGACCTTACCCATATCCGGCAGGTGCTGGACAAGTATTTCGAGGTAGCGCCGCCGTCAACCGAGGAACGCCCCGAAGAGTTACCTTACGTGCTCTCCAGTTTTCCCGGCCTGGACGAGTTTTTAGGCGGCTTCCAGCGTGCCGACCTCATTATTATCGCCGGTCGGCCCAGCATGGGGAAGACCAGCCTGGCGCTGAACATTGCCCGTAACGCCGCCGTTGAGCACCGGGCATGCGTTGCCCACTTCAGCGCGGAGATGGCGCGCGACTCCCTGGTGCTGCGCCTCCTGTCCAGCGAGTCCGGGGTCAACTCCCGGCGGGTGCGCTTCGGGCAGCACACCGAGGACGAGGAAAGGCGGGTCATGGAGGCTACGGGCGTCCTGTCGGAAGCGCCCATTTATGTTGACGACACCCCGATGCTCCGTATGGCGGAGATGCGCAGCAAGGCGCTCCGCCTCAACTACGAGCGCGGTATTGATATGGTTATTATCGACTATCTCCAGCTGATGCAGGGGGAAGGGGTCAGGGGAGAGAACCGGGTGCAGGAAATCAGCTATATCTCCCGGTCGCTCAAGGCACTGGCCCGCGAAATTAATGCCCCGGTGCTGGCGGTATCGCAGCTCAGTCGTGCCGTGGAGTGGCGCGCCTCCCACGAACCCCAGCTTTCCGACCTCCGTGAAAGCGGCAGCATCGAGCAGGACGCGGATGTTGTCCTCTTTATCTATCGCGACGAGTATTACTACAAGACTGAAGAGGAATGGATTGCCGCCCACCCCGACCGTGAATACCCCCGTGAGGAAGCCGATGTTATTATCGCCAAGCACCGCAACGGGCCGACCGGCCGCATAAAGATGCGTTTCCGGCATAACCTGGCTAAATTTGAAAGCCTCGGCAGCGTGGAGCCGACTTTGCTATGAAGGAGTTTCAGGGATTCCCCGCCAGGATGGAGTTTACCTCCATCCCCAACGTCTTTTTCAGCAGCCTGCTGCCCCGGATAACGGACATGGCCGAGCTGAAAACGACCCTGCACGTTATGGCGGCGCTCTACCGCAAAAAGGGACACCCGCGCTACGTGAGCTACGGGGAGCTGCTGGGGAATGCCGGCCTGATGGACAGTCTCCAGGGGGTTAAGGGGTCGACTGAAGAAATATTGCGCAACGCTCTGAAAATGGCTGCCGAGCGTGGTACGTTAATCCATCTGGAGCTGGATAGAGGCGGAAATTCCGAGGATGTCTATTTTCTGAATACCACTTCCGACCGCCAGACGGTGGCGAAAATCGAGAGCGGTGAGCTCAAGCTGGCCGGACTGAAAGCTAGGGAAACGGCTTATGTTGAGCCCGAGGAGCAGCCTAATATATTTAAACTCTATGAAGATAACATTGGTATGTTGGACCCGATGATTGCTGAACAATTACGTGACGCTGAGAAACAGTACCCGCCGGACTGGATTCGTGACGCTATTAAAGAGGCGGTTAACCAGAGTATACATAAATGGAGTTATATCTCGGCAATTCTAGCACGCTGGGCAACAGAAGGCAGGAGTGATGGAACATATCAGCGAGATTCTAAAAAGACAGACCCGGACAAGTACATCAAACAAAGATATGGACACATGGTCCGGCGACGATGAAGAGACCCCGGTAGCCTCTGACTGTCCTGTCTGCAAGGGCGCTGGCATCGTTCATCCCCGGTTACCCTCGGGGCAGCCGGACTACAGCCAGGTCATTCCCTGCCAGTGTACCAAAAAGGAACAGGACAGCGACCGCCGGAACCGACTGAAGCGGTACAGCAACCTAGGCTCGCTGGCCCGCTTCACCTTCGACAATATGGAGCCGGGGGGAAGAAGTGGCAGTAAGGGGAGCCAGGAACGGTTCGGTCGCGCCTACCAGGCCGCCAGAGCATTCGCCGCCGGGCCCGAGGGCTGGCTGGTGCTGGGTGGCCCCAGCGGCAGCGGCAAGACTCACCTGGCGGCGGCCATCGTCAACGAACGCATCAAGAACGGTCACCCGGCTCTCTTTATCACTGCCCCCGACCTCCTCGACCACCTGCGTTCTTCTTTCAATCCCGACAGTGAGGTGCCCTATGATGAGTTCTTCGACCAGGTTCGTAACGCCCCGCTGCTTGTCTTGGACGACCTCGGCGCTCAGTCCGGCACCGCCTGGGCTAAAGAAAAGCTCGACCAGCTGCTGACCTCCCGTTTCAACAGCGAGCTGCCGACCGTGATTGTCACCATCACGCCCGTGGAG
>DAOVRI010000060.1 GCA_030628245.1 Dehalococcoidales bacterium | reverse complement strand
TGACCCGCGAGCTGGTCTATGCCGGCAGAATCATGCGACTCAAAGTGCTGGACCATATCATTATCGGTGATAATCGATACTATAGTTTCGCCGGTGAAGGACTGATTGAGGAATACGAGACCGATTTTCTGAATCTTATGCTGCGGGGCACCTCCGAGGCCCGGCGAAGGCTCTATAAAGCCAGAGAATCCGGCGATAAATATTAATAAGGGTCTTTCGCCACTTATTTATTCAGCGGTAACGCCTTCCAGGGAAAGCAGGAATTTCTTGGTCTCTATCCCCCCGCTGAACCCCCCGAGTCCGCCATCGGCCATTAGCACGCGGTGACAGGGAACGATAACAGGGAGCGGATTCCTGCCCAGCGCCTGTCCCACGGCTCTTACAGCCTCCGGTTGCCCGATTTGCCCGGCCACCCATCCGTAGCTTCGCGTCTCGCCGCAGGGAATGAGCCGGGCTGCTTGCCATACCCGGCGCTGAAAAGACGTGGCCACGGAGAGGTCTAACCTGTCCGGGAAGTCCACTTTACGGCCGTCAAAGTAAGCCCGGAAACGCCTGATTAAGTCTTCAAAACGTTGTGGCGATAAAGCGGCGCGGTCCAGGCTATCTCCCAGTAAAAGGCCTGCTTCCTGCTCCGAGCTTTGAGGTAATGTGGTACGCAGCAACCCTGTGTTTGAGCCCAGGAGTCCCACCCAGCCGACAGTGGTATTGAAGACAGTGTAAAACAATTTTTGAGTCATATTATCGGGAGGACTTTAAGACCTGTTCGCCAGGCGTCGCGCGTAGATACCGCCGACGACAATCAGGATGATGCCGAGAAGGATGCTGGCGACAATCTTTATCAGTTGCGGCAGGTCCATACTTAGAAAATAAGCATAGGTGAATATGCCCGCAATTACGGCTACCCCGAAGCTGACGGAATGAGCCTTGAGCGACTTTTCTTTAATCGCCCAGAAGATAAACCAGCCTAAGAAAGCAAGTATAGCCAGTACCGCTACTGCTATTGACATTAATTACCACCCCAGTCCTTCAAAATATTTCCCCAGGAAGGCGAAAAGCCCCACCGTCAGCAGCAGTGAGCCTATCTTGCCGATTTCGGAGAGGTACTTGACATACTCCGCCGCCAGATAGCCGACGCCGGCGATGCAGAAAAGAATCCCGAATCCGTATAATACATATTCAAGCTTCATATATATTCCACCTTCTCTGATTATCTGGTTGGTTCGGGTATGGCTATTTTGGGCGGATAGGAATCTCCCCTTATATAAACGAGGATGTAACGCTCTACATCCCCCTTCTTAATCAGCACCGACAAATCGTAACGCTGGTCGGAAGGAAAATCCGCCGGAACAAACTCAGCCGCAACCAGCACCCACTCCAGTTGCCCCTCGTCAAAGGAAGCTACCGTTAAGGGCTGAGACAGCAAAACGGCCACCTGCTCCTGCTCATGAGATACGGTTACTTCCACATCGGCGGAGTGGGTAGAGAACGTCCGGTTTTGCACTTTATAGGTGAAGGCGATGCTACCACTCTGCTGGACATCCACCGTAGAGTAATATTCGTACTTCTCATCCTCGGGCCACTGGTCGGGCTCAATTATCCGCGGAAATTCCCCGCTGGTCATTTCGAGACTGTCATAGACCCCTATATAGCCATCGAAGATGAAGATTAGGATAATCCCCAGAAAGCAGGCCAGTGCCAGATAGAGGTATAAAATTTTATGCTTGACTGCCATATATTTATAGTTCCCGCTATTACATTATATACCTGATATTTTAACTGTCAACAACGCTTACCGCAACTCCGGCTCGATGAGACCGTAATTACCGTCATTCCGTCGGTATAAAAGCCGGACCTCCCCGGCATCAGCGTCGAAGAACAGGAAGAAGTTGTGACCGAGTCGTTCCATCTGCTTGATTGCCTCTTCCAGAGACATCGGCTCGATGATAAAACGCTTGGTCTTGACCACTTGCCTCTCTGCCTCAGGCCGTTCCGCCTGGCTGAATTTACCCCTGGCCAGCGGGTTGCCCCTGCCCTTGTCATAGAGCTTGCCCTTGCGCCGCTCCAGCTGCCGGGTAACGATGGCGACAACCCTGTCAACGGCCTTGTACAGGTCTTCAGCCCTCTCTTCGCCATGAAAGACAGCCCCGCCGACGCCACTGTTGACGGTCACCCGCACCAGATAGCGTTCCTGCGGGGACTTCGTTTTTTCCTCGGAAATTTCTACTTTGGTGTCGATAATATCAGGCAGATGTTTGTTGATTTTATTCAGTTTACGCTCAACGTAGCGCTGCGCATCCGGCGTAATTTCTATATTGGTCCCGGCTATCTGTAATTCCATCTATTCACGCTCCTGGTAGCAATGTTTTTCTTACCGTGTCCCTTTAAAGTTCCAGGGCTATTACCAGCCCCCACACCGCCACAGCCCCGGCGGACTTCAGCATCCCGGCACAGGCGTCGAGAGTAGCCCCGGAGGTAGATACGTCATCCACCAGGATAACCTCCCTACCCCGCAATTGCCCGTCGCGGCAGGCGAAGGTATCGGCAACGTTATCACGTCGCTCACCGACACTGGCCGACCTTGCCTGAGGCAGCGCGTAACCGTGACGAATGAGGCAATTCTCCACCACCGGCAGGCCGCTGAGCCTGCCCAGTTCCCGGGCCAGCAGGGCGGACTGGTTATAGCCGCGCTCCCGGTATCTTCTACGGTGCAGCGGCACCGGCACCAGCACATCACCCGTTACCGGGTTCTCAACAAGATAATCGCGTAAAAATTCAGCCAGGGAGGATGCCAGCGCTCTGAGGTTACGGTACTTCAACTCGTGAACGGCCCGGCGTATCACGCCGTCGAAGAAGAACGGGGAACGAATACCATCTATCTCTGCCACCCAGTCAACACATTCGTGGCAAAGTATTCCCTGAGATTGGGGTCTCCCGCACCTGGGGCAAATCGGAGGGGTAATCACCGATAGCGTCTGGCGACAGGATTCGCAGATATAATCACCTTCCCTGCCACAGCCGATACACCACTGTGGGAAAAGCAGGTCAAGTGCTACCTTCTTGAGCTTGGTTAACGGAGGAAGCACGTTTGCCATCCGCAAATTTTATATTTTAAAGGTGACTCCCTTAACCTTGTCGGGAGCGGGCGTTATGCATCGCGCCGCTCATGATAGGCTCGTTGATATAGACGTCACCATTCCTGATTTTAAGGTTATAACCGCAATCAGGATTAGTACAAACCCAGGCTTTAAACTGGATAGATGCCCCCTGACTGCCAAAATCGGATAGAGGCACGAGGTCGCCGGAATTGCATTTCTGACACTTGGGGAAATTAAACTGTTCCATGGGGTCCTCCTCCCAACCGAAAATATAGTATAACCACATAAGTATACCCCAAAATTACCGCGGTTGACAAGTGGCTTGCAGCAGGTTTGGATTATACTTGATTGAAAATTTTACCACCGTCATAAACATAAAAAAGGGGCGGAAATCAATGTCCCCACCCCTTTATGTTAATCAACTCAGGCTATTTTCCGGCTAAAAGTTAATTTGTATACCTGTTTTGCAGCTGCTTCTGCCGGATAGTATTGATAAGTATGTTAGCTACAATGGGGTCGAACTGGGAGCCGCTGTACCACAGCATTTCCTCTATCGCGTCCAGTGTGGACAGGGCACTCCGGTAAGGACGGTCGGAAGTCATAGCCTGGTAGGCATCAGCCACCGCTACAATCCTGGCCCCCAGAGGGATACCCTTGCCGCGGACTGACTGGTCCAGCCCGCCGCCGTCAAAATGGTCATGGTGGTGCGATATAATTTCGACCACACTATCATTGACGAACGGCTTGACGAGGTTGGGGCCGATAACGGCATGGGTCATGATGTGCCGGTACTCGCTGGACGTCAGCTCACTGGGTTTGTTGAGGATATCAGGGTCTACCGCTATTTTACCGACGTCATGGAGCAGAGCCGCCCAGTGCAGGTCTTCCAGTTCCTGCGGAGAGAGTTTCATCTGCTTGCCTATATCCGCAGTAATTTCGGCCACCCCCTGAGAATGACCTCTGGTATAGTTGTCACAGGCCTCCAAGGTATTGACGAGGGTCTCGATAGCGCCGAGGAAGAGCTTCCTGGGTTCTAACTCATTACCGGATTTCTTCCCCATATCCTGAAAATAACGCTGTATTTCAAGCGCTACCCGGCGCTTATCCAGAGTTCCATTGACACTCTGCAGGACCTGCTCGAATCTAAACGGCTTGCTGATATAGTCCTGCGCGCCGTCTTTGATACACTGTGCAATTACTGTATTATCGGTCACGCCGCTGGCCATGATGACAGCCGTTTCCGGGAAACGCGACGTGATATCCGGCAATACCTCGCTGCCGAGCCTGCCGGGCATATTTATATCCAGAATGACAAGGTCGGAAGGATTGATTTTTAACTTCGCTAGAGCCTGCTCGCCATTCTCAGCTTCATCACAGGCATAGCCGCGCATCTCCAGGCCTTTGGTCAGGATACACCTGATAGCTTCCTCGTCATCAACCAGCAGTATGCTTTCTTTCGGAATAGTCATATTACGCCTCCTGGCACTTTGCTCTTTTACTGTGTTTATTGTAAAAGGTGGAAGCTAAACAAGATGTTAATTTCAATCGCCAACGCATAAATATTTAGTAAAGATTTTGGTGTCTGAGTGGGGTTCCGGCGTCTATTTCAACACTACCGAGCTTAACCGGGTGTAAACAGGGCCTTCCCTGGTCAGCTGGCTCTTCATCAGGTGAACGGTGTCCGCTTTCAGGCTGGAGCCAGACTCAAAGCGCGTGCCTTCGATAAGTCGGCCGAGGTCCTGCCGTTCGTAAGGCGTGGCCCGGTCGCGGACACGAGCCAGGGTGAGATGGGGCGTGAAAGAGCGCGACTCCGCCGCAAATCCCAGGGGGGTAAGACCAGCCTCGATGCGTTTTTGAAGCTGGCCAAGCCTTTCGACCTCTCCAGTCAGTCCCACCCAGACCACCTGGACACGCCTCGGGTTGGGGAAAACACCAAGTCCGCTTATCTCAAGGTGAAATGGGTGCGTACCGCTTGCAGCCTCTTCCATGACCTCGGTTATTTTACCGGTCATGTTTACATCGATATCGCCGAGGAACTTGAGCGTCAGGTGAATACTGTTCGAGTCAACCCACCTTACCGGCGTCCGACTCCCTGATTTCAGCCTGTCCTGAAGCCGGGTGAGCGCCTGCTTTACCTCCCCGGAGAGTTCGATGGCGATAAACGAGCGTATCTGTTCCATAGTCCTGACTATATACCGAGCAACCGGCGCGCATTACCGGATAAAATCATGTTTTTTTCATCTTCCTGCAGGCCTGCGGAATCGATTTCATCGAGCAGCCGACTCGCCGGTAATACGGGATAATCAGTGCCGAAAAGCACCCTGTCCGCGCCGACAAGCTGAGTTACGTGCCGGTATATTTCGGGTCGATAAAGGAAAGGCGATACAGCGGTATCGAAATATACATCTTCCAGCGCCTGCCGTACCTCCGGCATAAGGGCATAAAAAGGCAGACCGCCTCCCCAGTGGGCACAGACTACGGGCAGACCGGGGAAGTTAACGATGAACTTGTATAATAATTCCGGTGTAGCCGCCCCCTTGCCGGGATAGATATGCCCTACCGGCTCGGAGGCATGGGTTAGCAGAATCAGCCGGTGTTCCCGCAGCAGGCCGACAAAAGGCTCCATGGCCTCTTTACGGGTGAAGTCGGCCGACTGCGTGTCGGGGCGTAGTTCGCCGACTCCCCTGGCACCCGCCCGAACGCAGCGCTCTATTTCATCGAGGGAGACGTCATCAACGTATGATGAAACGGCACAGAAACCGATTAAACGCCTGGGGTAACGGGTAATCGACTCCAGGATGTAGTCGTTGTTTTCCACACACAGCTCGTGCGTGCTCCAGCCGTAATTGACGATGACCGAAACATCCACCCCATCCCGGTCCATACTTTCGATGAGGTCTTCGGCGGTGGCAATTTTAACCTTTTCGCCGGAGTATATCTGGGCGAAAGCGGAGTCGATATCCACATAACGGCTGCGGTTTTCTTTTATCCGTGGCGGCAGCACATGCGTGTGGAAATCAATAATCATCATCAAACCACAAGCCGGCGGCTATAGGCAGCCAGTACAGACTATCCCTGACTTTCCGGTGCCGCTTCGGCCGCAGGCTTTTCCGGTGCTCCTTCAGCCCTGGCACCAGCTTCGCCCTCAGCCTCTACTTCAGCCCCTTCTACTTCCTCTTCCTCGGCTACCACTTCCTCTTCCTCCACCCTGAACTGGACTTCGGCAACCTTGACTATCAGCTGCTCCAGGTCGGCATGAACGGTAATATCCGGGTCGAGGATTACATCCTTGACGTGAATACCCTGCTCCAGTTCTTCCAGTATGCTTATATCCACTTCTATCTGCGGCGGCACTTTTTCCGGCAGACATTCGATACTCAGCTCGGTAATACCATGGGCCAGCATGCGCCCTTTCCCTTTCATCGCCGGTGCTTCGCCCACCAGGACGAGGGGCACAGCCACCTGCATCTTTTTTTCCATTCTTACCTGGTAAAAATCGACATGCAGCAGCTGCTTACCCAGGGCATCCCGCTGAATTTCGCGGACGAAGACGCTTTTCGGCTGCTTCTCTCCTTCGATTTTCAGGCTGATGAGACGGGTCTCCCCGGCGTGAGACACAACTTTCTTAAGCTCGACAGTGTCACACTGCAGGGCCTGTGATTCGATACTATGCCCGAAGAGATGCGCCGGAGTGATTCCCTGCCGGCGCAAAAACCGGTTTCTCTTCCCGAGCACATCTCTCCTGGCGGCATTCAATTTCAGTTCTTCCATCTATTTTCCCCTTTCCATCCTGTTAATTTAAGCATATTCAGTCGTAAAAATCAATTATAAATATAGACTTGGCGTTTTCCGTTATAGTATAATAGGGACGCAGTGATGACACCGTCTGATTCCAACAATGCATCATCGGGAACCTCGGCTGATAATGTCAAAACCGAGGTTTTTGCTTCAAATGAGGACCTCAAAAGTGTCGCCATAAGACTGCGCCGGCACATCGTTACGATGATAGCCAAGGCCGACAGCGGCCATCCCGGCGGTTCGCTATCCGCCGTGGAAATCGCTACGGCACTTTTCTGGAAGGTCTTACGGCACAAACCGTCCGACCCTCAATGGAAAAACAGGGACAGGTTCATCCTCAGTAAAGGGCACGCCGCCCCCCTGCTCTATTCTGTTTTAGCCGAGTGCGGCTACTTCCCCATGAGCGAACTGTCCACCCTGCGGCAGATTGACAGTCGCTTGCAGGGACACGCCGACCGCACCGCTACCCCCGGCGTGGAAATGTCATCGGGGAGCCTGGGGCAGGGGCTGTCCTTCGCCATCGGCGTGGCTCTGGCGGGTCGGCTGAATGCTCAAAACTACCGCGTCTATGCCCTGCTCAGCGACGGCGAGTGCGACGAGGGGCAGGTCTGGGAAGCCGCCATGGCCGCCGCCCAGTTCAAGGTGGACAACCTGACGGCCATCGTGGATAACAACGGCCTGCAACTGAGCGGTCGCAACCGCGATATCATGAGCCTGGAACCCCTCAACGAGAAGTGGGCGGCCTTCGGGTGGCACGTTACCGATGTTGACGGCCACGACCTGACCCAGCTTCTCGACGCATTAGAGAAGGCGAAAAAAGTCAGGGGACAGCCCGCCGTCATCATCGCCCACACCGTTAAAGGCAAGGGGGTCAGCTTCATGGAGAATAATGTCGATTTTCACGGCAAAGCCCCCGATGCCGAACAACTGGAAACAGCCCTGAAGGAGCTTGCGTAATCGTGGCCGAGGAAGTATCTCTGAGGGATACCTACGGTAAGACCCTGGTAGAGCTGGGTAAAAAGAACCCGGATATCGTCGTGCTGGACGCCGACCTGCGTCCTTCGACGATGACCAAGTATTTCGCGCAGGAGTTCCCGGAACGTTTCTTCGATGTTGGCATCGCCGAGCAGAACATGATAGGTATCGCCTCCGGACTGGCCGCCTCGGGCAAGATACCCTTCGCCAGCACCTTCGCCGTTTTTGCCCCCGGGCGCTGCTTCGACCAAATTCGCGTATCGGTAGCGCAGGCCAGGCTTAACGTTAAAATAGTGAGCACCCACTGTGGCGTCACCGTCGGCGAGGACGGCGCCTCTCACCAGGCGCTCGAAGACCTGGCTCTCACCTGTTCCCTGCCCGGCTTGACCGTTATCGTCCCGGCGGACGCCATCGAGACCGCCCGTGTTATAGAAGCTGTAGCCACCCACGTCGGCCCCTGTTACGTCCGCTTACCTCGCGCCAAGCTCCCCAATATTAACTCTGACGACTATCGATTTGAAATCGGAAAAGCGGTTACCATGAGACCGGGCAAAGACGCTACAGTTATTGCCATCGGCGTCATGGTAGCGCAGGCACTGGAGGCCGCCGCCGAACTGGCCAAGGAAGGCATCGACTGCCGGGTGCTGAACATGCCCACCCTCAAGCCCATAGATGAAACGGCCATCGTTAAGGCCGCCGAGGAGACGGGGGCAATTGTCACCGCCGAGGAACACCAGGAGCACGGCGGACTGGGCAGCACGGTGGCGCGGATTATCGCCAAACACAATCCGGTTCCGATGGAGTTCGTCGCCGTCAAGGATGTCTTCGGCATGTCCGGCAAGCCGAATGAACTGCTGGAAAGGTACAGACTGACCGCTAAAGATATCGTCGGGGCCGTCCGTGAGGTAATAAAGAGAAAACGCTAGTCCAGATAGGTTACTTCCGACGGCGGCCTGTCCTTCATATCGACCTGGATACCGGCTTCCCTGAAAAGCTCGATAAAGGTATCGTCGTTGTATTTCCCGAAGCTGACGAAACGCGCTATCTTGGCGTTAACCAGCATCTTGGCACAGAGCACGCAGGGCGTGTGCGTACAGTAAACGGTACTCCCCTCGAGGCTGACGCCATGAAGTCCCGCCTGGATAATCACGTTCTGCTCGGCGTGAATGGCGCGGCATATTTCATGCCTCGTTCCCGATTCTATGCCCAGTTCGTCGCGCAGGCAGCCAAGCTCCAGGCAGTCCTTGGCCCCGGAGGGCGCCCCGTTATAGCCGGTGGCCAGGATATGTTTATCTCTCACGGCTATAGCCCCCATGTGATGACGCCGACAGGTGGACTGCTCCGCCACCACCGAGGCTATTTTCAGGAAATACTCGTCTTTTTCCGGCCTTTTCGGTATATCCGTCATCTCAGTTTATCGATAATCCTTTCTACTTCCTTCTTCATGTCACCCAGCGAGGACTCGTTTATGATAGTAAAGTCAGCCAAGGCAATCGGCCCGCCCTTATTAAGGTTCTCAATTTCGGCACGGTCGCGGCTGGTGGCTTCCTGCGGCGTTAGCGGTCGTATCTTGCGTCCGCCCAATCGGG
>DAOVRI010000042.1 GCA_030628245.1 Dehalococcoidales bacterium | reverse complement strand
CCTTTTTTTATTTATTTCACACTCACATCTGGCCGATTTCGTTCAGCGCCTGCTTCAGGATAATATCTCCCGTGTATAGAGCCTTGCCCACGATAGCACCCTCGGCGCCGAGCTTTTGAAGCATTTTAAGGTGGCTTATCGTGGTAATACCACCCGCGGCAATAATCGGCAATCTGACGGCGTCTATCATCTCGGCGATTGCCGAGAAGTTGGGTTCCGTCAACGTACCATCACGGCTGATATCGGTAAAAATAAAACGCCTGACGCCAATCTGCGCCATGGAATCAGCCAGGTCTACGGCAGCCTGTTCCGTATCATTTACCCAGCCGCGCGTGGCGACATACCCTTCGCGGGCATCGATGCCGACGATTACAGAGTCACGGAAGCGGCGGCAGGCATCGGTAACCAGCCCGGGGTCTTCCACGGCGGCCGTGCCCAGAATCACGCGCTCAATGCCCGCTTTCAGCAATGCCTCAATCGTTTCGATATCACGGATACCGCCGCCAAGCTGGACGGGTATCAACATAGCCCTGCCAATATCCCGGATGATTTCCAGGTTGCGTATTTCGCCGGAGGCGGCCCCATCAAGGTCGATGATGTGAAGTCGTGGCGCCCCCATGGACTGCCATTTAAGGGCAACGTCGAGAGGGTCGTCGGAAAAGACAGTTTCCTGGTTGTAGTCGCCCTGATACAGGCGGACGCACCTGCCGTCCCGTAAGTCTATGGCCGGTATTATCTCTATTTCGGACCTCTTTCTATCACGGATTATGTGGAAATTATAGCACCTGGATGATATATTAGACAATTTGTGATTATATTGCGCCCGTTCGTGTACGTATTGCGTCAAATTAAACTGTTACCGAAGCCCTCCTTGTTGCCTCATAATTCCGGTTACCCAAACTGGCGGGGCGCACGGCCAGCCGCCGTTCTCCTTGCAGGAGCGGGAGCGGGTGAAGCTAATCTTCTCCCGCTGGCAATAGGTGAAAAGATGCTGGTTAATAAACTCGCTGCCGACTTCCATTGAAGCACAACACCATGTAGCTTCCTTTCTCTCTCTAAAAATTTTCTTAACCTTACGTTCACGACACTTGACAACCATCACAAGGTTATTATAAAGTTTTGCAAACGCAACTATAGGTACAATATCGCGAATCGGAGTGCTACGCTACTTCTCATGGTTGTTTTAACAAGTCGTAGAGGAGAAAAACACAATTATGTAAACCATGGCAAGCTAATCCGTTTATAAAATTCTCTATAAACCCATAGAGATTTTTATATTGAAATCTAAATACTGCCATGATAAATTGTATATGTCACAGTTTCACATAGAAAGCTGAAAATTGGGGAGGTGATTGCATGTAAGACGCGTGAGCCAGTACTGATAAGGTACAGTACCATTAACAGGAGGTATTTACATGTGGAAAAAGATTAGAAAATTCATCATACCACTGTCAATTTGCTTGATTTTAATGTTAACGGCAGTGGTCGGCTGTGCTGAAGAAGAACCGGCACCAGCACCGGCACCCGCACCGGCACCAGAACCGGCAGCGCCAATCAAAGATAGCATTGTTATTGGCGCGTCCAGGCCTCTCACCGGTGCACAAGCTCCTATCGGAGACGCGGCATTAGGGCCAATGATGCAGTTGTGGGAGCAAAAGGTCAATGCCGATGGCGGTATCTACGTGGAAGAGTACGGCAAGAAATTGCCCATAGAGTTCCTTATATATGATGATGCCACTGATGTGGGCACCATGGTGAGGCTGACAGAAAAGCTGATACTGGAGGACAAGGTTGACATCCTGTTCTCCTCCTGCGGCACCTCTTTCATTTCTGCTCAAGCCCCTATCGCTAATAAGTACGGGATGGTACTTATCACCGCCGAGGGTGGCGCCGTCACTATGAGGGACTCGCTTCCAGGCCTACCCTACACGTTTGTCTCCCTGTCCTTCTCCGACCACTACGAGTTACCGGTTTTCGCTGACATGTGCGCTGCCGAGGGCGCCAAGACGGCGTATATAATCTCCATTGCCGACCTCCATGGCGTGGAGTACGGCGGCGTGGGGAATATGGAATTCGCCAGGGTAGGAATTGAAGTAATCGCCAACAAATCCGTTCCCATAACCTATACGGACTTCTCACTCTTAGTTAAGGAAGCCAAGGCGGCTAATCCCGATGTCTTTTGCGTTTTTGCCTATCCCCCTATAGTCCTGCCGGTTACCGGTGAGATGATGGCACTTGGCTTTAACCCGCCGGCCGTTATCATGGGCCCTGGAGCCAATTTCGGCTTTTACGGCGTATCGTTTGGCGGTGACCCCGCGGTAGTAGAGGGAGTAAGCTGTTTTGCCACTGCGAACAAGGACACATCTCCCGCATTTGCAGAACATTTTACTGCACTCGAGGAACTCGTCGGCTGGCCAAATTCGGATTGGTGGGGAACCCCATTATACGCGCCTATAATGGACATCTGGGTGGAGGCTATCGAGGCGACCGGAACCCTTGACCAGGACGTGATAAGGGATTACATAGCCACGCACCACTTCGATACCATTCTGGGAGATACCTGGTTCGAGATGTTCGGTGATGGCGGCGGGCTTATGGCCAAGGAAACCCATACCGGTGAGATTGGTCAATGGCAGAATGGGACGATGGAAATCGTAGGCGGCGGTGACTGGCCGGCTACAGTACTTACATCGGATTGGATCTATCCCAAGCCGGATTGGCCAACACCTTAGTAAAACTGGAACATAGCAACAACTAGTGCTAAAATAGTGCAACGATATAATAAGCAGGCTGTCTAAAGGGTGCGAAGGTAACACCTGTTAAAGGTGTCTTGTGTCACCGGTTGGTTTCTCCTGCGCCTTGTAGACAGCCTGCACTCGTGATTGACAAGACTGGAAAGCTATCATTATGCCTGAAAGCATTGTAACCATCCTGGATGTAGCGATTGGCGGTTTACTGCTGGGCAGTATCTATGCCCTGATTGCCATGGGCTTGAGCCTGCAGTACGGCGTTGCCCGGGTGCTGAACATCGCTCACGGCGAATTTATTATGATCGGGGCTTTCTGCACCTTGACGCTTTACACCGTGGTTGGCATTAACCCACTTGTTTGTCTTGCTATCGTTGGTCCTGTTATATTCGTAATCGGTTTTCTAATTCAGCGGACTCTGTTCACCAAACTTAGAACCTCGGCGCCAAACCAGGCTGCCTATGAGGGCAGCTCTATGTTAGCCACTTTTGGTTTCATGTTCATCATTCAAAATATAGCTTTGATAGCGTGGGGAGCCGACTACCAGGCATACACCTATTTAAATTTTGGAGTCAATATAGGGGGCGCAATATTTAGTGCCAACAAGCTGGTAATCCTCGGCTTTTCTATAGGCATAGGTGTGGGCTTCTATACCTTTTTAGCCCGTACCCGTATGGGAAAGGGAATCCGGTCAGCCGCTCAAGACGCGACAACCGCCAGCCTCATGGGGGTAAATATTAACCACGTGCTGGCTTTATGTTTCGGCTTCGGTGCCGCGATGGCCGGTATGGCCGGTGTACTTTACAGTATGCGGATCACCCTCAATCCATTTATGGGTCTGCAATATACCGTCATTGCCATCATAATTATCGTCCTGGGCGGGCTGGGCAGTATCCCCGGCGCTTTTCTCGGGGGTCTTATACTGGGTCTTATAGGCGAAATAGTAACCAAAATAGACCCGAGCTTATCACTGGCTGCCCACTATTTCATGTTCTTGCCCCTGATCCTGGTAAGACCGAAGGGTATTTTTGGGAAGTAAAGATAAGTAAATAAATGAACATTACCGCGTTTACATTTAAAAAATCCCTGGTACCGGGGTTACTTCTTGTAATCTTAGTTGCATTAGTCACACTACCCATCTATGGCTCACTTTATAATGTCATACTGGTAACCTCTATATTGATGTATGCTAACCTTACGGTGAGTTGGGTACTTTTTTCCGGCTCCACCGGCTATATGTCACTGGCTACGGCTGCCTTCTTCGGGATCGGTATCTATGCTTCAGCCCTGTTTCTGCCGACCACAGGGGCGGTATTTCCGGTACTGGTGGTAGTCTTGATAGGCGGTCTAGCAAGCAGCCTGGTCGCCCTTGGCGTCGGTGCTCTGACCCTAAGGCTGAGGGGCATATATTTTGCTATTTTCACCTTCGTACTCGTTGTGCTCATAATGGAGCTTGGCATCTGGTGGGAGCTTTCTGTATCCCACTTACTTGGTCGATACGTCATATTGGTGGATAATAACGTTATCTTTTACACCATGCTGGGTATTTTTGTCCTGGTAATGCTCACTACCTTCTTTATCCGACGTTCCAAATTCGGTTTAGCCATGCGGAGTATCGGGGAGAATGAGGAAGCCGCGTCCCACATAGGTATTAACGTCACCATGGTTAAGGTCATCACCTTTGCCATCAGCGCTTTCTTTATGGGGGCAACCGGGGCAATCTGGGCTACAAAATTAACATATGTTGACCCACATGTAGCCTTTAATGTTCTCTTTTCTTTCATGCCGGTCTTGATGGCAATCTTCGGCGGTATGGGGAATATTTACGGTCCGGTAATAGGCGCCGCTCTTTTTGCCTACCTGCAAGAAACGCTGCAAACCGAGTTCCCCGAGATATATATGATCAGTTTCGGTTTCATATTAGTGGCTGTTATATTATACCTGCCCAATGGAGTTCTCGGGCTGATACAAAAGCTCTGGAAGCGAATTTCGGGAGGGAAACGTGCACATACTTGAAGGTGAAGGAGTCACCAAGTATTTCGGCGGGCTGGCCGCGGTTTCCAATGTCGACTTCTATGTCGAACAGGGTGAGGTAGTCGGTCTCATCGGACCCAACGGCGCCGGCAAAACAACGCTCTTCAATTTGATATCGGCGGCGCTGGTACCCAAACCGGGGATAATAAAATATAAAGGTAAAAACATTACCCGCAAAAAGCCACATCAAATCTGCCGTATAGGAATTGCCAGGACTTTCCAGACAGTGAAAATTTTTGCGAATATGCCGGTTCTCCAGAATGTATTGGCCGGCTCGTTCTTCGGAACATCACCAGGTATGTCTTCAACCGACGCTACCAGAGAAGCCCTGGAATCGCTGGAGTTTGTCGGGTTGTCTGACCTGGCGGCTACTCCTGCCGGAGACCTGACACTGGCCAACCAGAAACGCCTTGAAGTGGCCAGGGCGCTGGCAACACGACCGGAACTGCTGTTACTCGACGAGTTGATGGCAGGACTCAACCACACGGAGATCGCCGAGTCTATGGAACTGGTAAAACGCATAAGGGACAGGGGCGTTACCGTTGTTATGATTGAGCATGTTATGAAAGCAATCATGAACGTATGCGACCGCATTATTGTGCTCCATCACGGCCAGAAGATTGCCGAAGGAACTCCCCAGGAGATTGCTACCAGTAAAACAGTGATTGAGGTATACTTAGGAGAGCAGACTAATGCTGGAAGTTAATAATATCAATACTTTCTACGGCAGAATCCAGGCGCTATGGGATGTCTGCCTGAAAATCGAGGAGGGGGAAATAGCAGCCCTGATCGGCGCCAACGGTGCCGGTAAATCAACCCTTCTTAACACAATATCCGGTGTCATACACCCGACCTCTGGAAGTATTACCTTCCTCGGTCAGAGAATCGATGGCCTGCCACCTCACTCTATTGTAGAACTGGGTATCTCTCACATACCCGAGGGCAGAAAACTTTTTACGGACATGTCCGTACGTGAGAACCTGGAAATGGGTGCTTATTCCAGCCGCGTCTGGAAACAAAAACAGGAAACCCTGGAACAGGTTTACCAGCTTTTCCCCGTATTAAAAGAAAGAGCCAAGCAACTGGCCAGGACATTAAGCGGCGGTGAGCAGCAGATGGTGGCCATGGGGCGGGGCTTAATGTCAAGGCCAAAGCTATGCATTATTGATGAGCCGTCAAACGGTCTGGCACCAAAACTGGTAACGGAAGTCTTCGAGAAAATCAAGTCCCTCCGCGAGCAGGGAATCACCATATTACTCATCGAGCAAAACGTCCGGCATACGCTGGAGATAGCCGACCACGCCTGCGTACTGGAAAACGGCCGAATAGCCCTGGAGGGTGACTGCGACGAACTCCTTAAGAGCGACCATATCAGGAAAGCCTATCTGGGACTTTAATCTGATTGATTTTATTTTATCCTGCCTGACGCCGCCCTGAAACTGTATCCTGACAACCAGCCCGATAGCCCATGCGCCTGTTTCTCTGTAGAGAACCCGTGGACTTCACGCCAACCCGTAATATGTTATATAATTATACCTACAAATCATTAATGAAATGAACAGGAGGAATTAATGGATCTGGGTTTTAAAGGTAAAGTGGCACTGGTAACGGGAGCCGGCAGCCAGATAGGATTTGGTAAAGCTATCGCCCTTCTACTGGCAAAGGAAGGGTGCAGCGCGGTTGCCGTCAACGACATCAATCTTGATGACGCGAAATTAACGGCAGAAGATGTAAAAGCCCTCGGCTGCAAGTCCGTAGCCCTGAAGGCCGACGTGACCAACAAGGACGAAGTCCAGGAAATGGTTAAGAAAGTTATTGGCGAGTACGGCAAAATTGATATCCTTTTCAACGTAGCCGGTGCCATCCTCGGCGGTGGCCCCCTGGAAGAACAAAAGGAAGACCTCTGGAATAGAGAGATTGGCCTTAACCTTTACGGCACGATGCTTGTCAGCCAGGCCGTTCTCCCCTACATGAAAAAGCAGAATTACGGCGTCATCGTTAATATCGGCTCCGGCAGCACCCATATGTACAGTCACGGAGTGTCCACGTACGCCATGTCCAAGGGCGCCATAGATATCTTCACCAAACAGCTGGCCATCGTAGAAGCCGGGACCGGCATACGTGTCAACTGCGTTGCCCCCGGCCCCTCACCCACCAACTTCATCAAAGCCCCCGATAAACAGGCCGTGATAGACATGCTGGCCAAGCAGATACCGATGGGCAGAGGCGCCACGCCGGCGGATATTGCTAATGCCGCTGCCTTCTTCGCCTCGGACATCTCCGGTTATGTTACCGGCCAGGTTCTCCATGTCTCCGGCGGCTCGGTTCTGTAATCAGGGCAAATGATTTGAGGAGGCAAAAATGGACTTAGGACTTAAAGACAAGGTAGCCCTGGTGACCGGTGCCGGCAGCCAGATAGGCTTCGGAAAGGCTATTTGCCAGACTCTGGCTAAAGAAGGATGCGACGTCGTCGTCAACGATATCGACCTTGAAAACGCGCAGAAAACGGCGGACGAGGTTAAAGCCCTGGGCCGAAAAACCATGGCTGTCAAGGCCGATGTCACCAAGAAAGCCGAAGTGGACGCAATGGTCAACAAAGTGCTGGCGGAGTTCGGCAGGATAGATATCCTCTGCAATGTCGCCGGCGGTATTATCCACAAGGACAACGTCCCCATCGACGAGCAGGACCCTGCCGTCTGGGAAAAGCAATTGAGACTCAACCTCATCGGAACTATGAATGTTACCCAGGCCGTCATTCCACAGATGAGAAAGCAGAAGTATGGCGTTATCGTCAACATCGGTTCTGGCAGCACCCACCAGTACCAAATGGGCGTCGGCACATATGCCATGTCCAAGTACGCTATCGACCTGTTCACCAAGCAGCTGGCCTTTGTAGAAGGAAAAAACGATATCCGTGTGAACTGTGTCGCTCCAGGCCCAGCCCCAACCAATTTCGGAGCCATTCTCAGGGAAGACACGCCCAATCTCCCGCCTGAAGAAATGGAGAAGATGCGGGCGGCTATGCTTGGTACATTCCCCCTCGGACGCATGGGCACAGCAACAGATATGGCCAACGCCACCGTTCTTCTGGCATCGGACGCCACGAGTTATATCACCGGGCAGGTTCTCCATGTCTCTGGCGGCTCGGTCATGTAGTAATCACAAAAATATAAATATTTTATCAATAAAACATCGGCCAAGCTAAGCCGTTCTTGACAACTGGCACGTGTAGTAGTAGAATAGGTTTGAAGCTTGTGACACAACCTGAGTTTGCTTCGGGAGGTGTGCAATGAGTCTTCATGAGTTGTTGGGAGTTTGGCAGGTGGACTGTTGATGCCCTGCCGATGGCGGGGCAAGCAGAAAACGAACTCGGCTCGTAAAATTTAGCTGGAAGACCGTCTGCAGAGCAGAGGCCCAGTCTTTTTGGTGGTGATCACCATAAGTGAGTTGAGTTTGTTACCAGTTAGTCTTGTGAGTGGAGGTTGCTTGAAAAAGTGACCTCCACTTTTTTATGGAGGGGGGTTACCTTAATCAGTCTCTTCATCCGGCGTTCTCAGTCCGGTGCTATCCAGAAGCTCGCCATAGAATTCAGCGATATCTTCGTCATAAATTTTACTCTCGGCCTTCTCGAATGGCGCAACCAAGGACTCACGATATATCTTCTCAATATCCGGCAGCAGGTCCAGGAAGCTTTGAGTAATATTTTCCGATTCACCCGTTAAATTATCAGTTTCAGCTCGCGTGGGGATAACCATCTTTGCCCCGAATAGAAGCAGGCTGCATACAATCGCCCCGCAGACGAAGCTGATAGCCATCTTCACTTTAGTCGTCCCCCAATCTTAGCAACCCGATATTACGGATTACACTTTCATTCTGACACAATAATATAAACGCCGATATAAAAACTATAAAAAATACATAAAGGACTGGTTAATTTTCTATAAAGAATCGGCTCACCCGTCCTTGACATCATACCCGCTTCACACCTAAAATGTCGGCAGTAACACTACTTATTTTGTTCCCCCGGGCAAGCGTTCTTACAGGAGGCAGCATGAGTAACAGCATCCGTACGGTACCGGCTATTCTCACCGACGACCCCATAGCTCTGGGGAAAATGGTGTTCCAGACCGAGAACTTTACCGACTACGCTCAATTCGACATTATGGACGGTCGGTTCGTGCCCTCGCGAAGCGTGTCCTGTGAACAGATTGCCTCGTTGAGAACGAAGCTCATCTGGGAGGCACACCTCATGGTACTGCACCCGGAAGACTACCTAGAAGAGTTTAAGCAGGCGGGGGCGCAAAAGATAGTCTTTCACTACGAAGCCACCTCCTCGCCGGACCAGGTTATACATATGGTCAAGAATCTCGGTATGCAGGTTGGACTGGCCGTTAACCCGAAAACTCACATCGACACCATCACCCCCCTCCTCAGTGAGCTGGATAGCGTGCTTTTCCTGTCGGTCAACCCGGGATTTTACGGCGCCGAGTTCATACCGCAAGTCCTGGATAAAATAGTGGCGTTCCGCAAGGCCCACCCGCGCCTGGAGATAGGCATAGACGGCGGCATCAAGGAGGATAATATTGCCAGGATTGCCGAGACGGGTGTGAATGTCATCTACATCGGCAGCGCCATCTTCCTCCAGCCACAACCCGCCGAGAGCTACCGCCGACTCACCAGGCTGGCCGAGGCATATGCCCCGTGAAAAAATCCCCGCAGGAAACAGAAGCAGAATAAAAATAATAAAGGAGGAGCGATGTTTAAAGTAAAAGCCACGGTAACCGGTTTTGGCAAGGACGAAAGTAAGAACCCCTGCCATTTTCGTTACAAGGTAGGCGATGAAATCATTTTCGACGGTGAAACTATCACCGGAAGATTATGTCCCAACATGCTGCCGCAGCTCAGCCTGGCTTTCATGTCACTTTTTGCGTCCGGCGGCAGGCACAAAGAAGGGGAAATCCCCGGCAGCTATTATCCCTTCTGGCATTCTCCCCAGAGCGTGTACGACCCGGCCTATAAAAAATACGACGGGGTGGGGTTCCGGCCGACTCTGGAAAGGCCGGAGGAGGGCTACAAGTTCGTCGCCGATGAGACGTTATTCGATATTCCTCCAGAGGGGAAATTTATCATCGGCAAGGGCACGGAAAAGCAGGATATTTCACTGCAATGTGGAGACAGTCATACCTTCGCACAGTTTAAAGTAGAAGCTTTTGATTTTGCCGATAGGGGTGATGCCCTCCCCTATTATCGAAGGGCGATGACGATATTAAACAAAGTCTCCGGGAAACCGGGCGTTGCCATGGACAGGATAATAAACGAGTTCTCCAAAGATGAGAGAGATAATATCTACCCGTCGTTAGGCCAGAGAATCGTGGCGATACTGGTCGGGGAACTGGAGCTTCTACGCTACGTTGACGTCAAAGACGATAAGGTGACCATTACCGACAAGGGTAAGAAAAAACTGGAAAGTTTTATAAAGAGTTTGACCGCCGAAGAGAAGAAAGCGCTGAAACTGTAAATGTGTAGCCCTGATAACTGTTAGTACTTTTATTGTCCGGGCTCTTCCTCGTCGCCCCAGTTCAGCATTATCTCCTTGAGGCGCTGGGCGAGCCTGGGACTGGAGCGCAGGCGCTCGATGAACACGGGACATCCTTCCAGCAACGAGTTCTGGGCCGCCGTCGCCATGCTGGACAGCAGGTTCTGCATGCCGATATCCATCTCCTGAGGAATATTCATGCCCGGCGCCGATTGCTCCAGCTGGCGGCGTATATCCTCGGTGGTGAATTTCATCGGCATGACACAGGTTTTATACCAGGGACATTCCTTGCACTGGACAATCCCGTAGGCTTCATTAAGAATATCATCCATGGCTATCTCCCTTATGACTCAACTTTCATTAACATGTTTAGCAATGACCGGTCTATCTCCGACCTCTCCCTAAAAGCCCCCATCTTTATATGTCTTATTATACCATCATTATCAACGAAATAGGTGGTCGGAATCGCCGAGATATTGTACATCATGCCCACCTCCTGCTCCGTATCGAGGAGTACCGTGAAAGAAAGCCTGTTAGCCTCCATGAATTTCCTCACGGCCGAAGCAGATTCCCCGAGGTTGACCGCCAGTATTATCAGCCCCCGTTCCGCCCATTCCCGGTCTTCGTATACCTCCTGCAAAGCGGGCATCTCCATGCGGCACGGGCCGCACCAGGTCGCCCAGAAGTTAATTATCACCGGTCTGCCCCGCAGTTCACCGAGCGAAATTGCCTGACCGTCCAGGTTTTGAAGCTGGAAATCCGGAGCCGCCCGACCCAACGCGGGAGCCTGTCCCCCGTCAGAACCCCCCGAGCAACCGGCCGCAGCTAACACAACCATCAACAGGAATAAAGCCCCCGCTACTTTTATTACTCTTGCCATAAGACCCCCCTGAAAAATTTACGATGCGAGCGAGGAAATCCACGTCAGATTACCCGTCAGAATAAGAATACCTATGATTATCAGCAGCAGGCCGCTGATAATATGGATTAAGCCCGTATAACGATTAATACGCCTTAATAACGGCAGAACGTAATCGAAAGCCGCCCCGACAATCAGGAAAGGGAGACCCAGTCCCAGCGAATAGATGGCCAGCAGGTAAGCCCCCTGCCAGGCCGTAGCCTTTACCGTGGCCATCGTCAGGATACTGCCCAGTATCGGCCCGACGCAGGCTGTCCAGCTCACGGAAAAAACGGCCCCGATGAGGAAGGAACGCAGGTAACCGGTGGTGCTGCCCAGGGAGGGGGACAGGCGTTTCTCATAGTTCAGCCAAGGTATCTTCGTGGCCAGCATTATGAACAGGCCGAAGGCTAT
>DAOVRI010000087.1 GCA_030628245.1 Dehalococcoidales bacterium | reverse complement strand
GAGTATAAAAATCCCGGATTACCCAGTCCAACGATTAGTTTCATAATATTTCTATCCTAAGAGCTTGAGAAATTCCTTTTCGTCGAGTATTTCAACGCCCAGTTCTTGGGCGCGGGCCAGCTTGGAGCCGGGGTCGGCACCCGCGACGACGTAGTTCGTCTTTCGGGTGACGTTATCCTTAGCCGCCCCACCGAGCGCTTTTATCCGCGCTTCCGCTTCCTGGCGGGAGAAGCTTTCGAGCTTGCCTGTAAGGACGAATATCTTCCCAGTTAAAGGTAACTCCGAGAGTCTTAACTCGATATAAAGTGGAGGTTTGACATTCTCTTTTTTCTTTTTCATTGGTTTTTTTGACTCTGCTTCATGCCCCACGATTTCCGAATACTCTTTTATCTTTTCCTTAAGATTTTTTAGCATCATTACATCTTCTTTGTTATATTCACGCAACATCGAAAGTGCATTCTCATCATTATTCTTTATGTAGTTCTCCCATAATTCTACAGCCATCGAGCCGTCCATGTCCTTTAAGTGCCTTTTGATTCCCAATCTTTTTTCTACCTCTTTACAGCCACCAAAAAGGTTTACTCTATGACAATCATACATCAAGTCATGATGTTTAAAACTATCTACCAAATTGATGCCTAGTTTCGAATAAATAAATGGTAAATCAAATTTCTTTCCATTATAGGTAAAGATTGTGTGCACACCTTTAAGTGCCTTAATAACGTTATCAGGAGTAATGTCGTTTCCAACTAGCTGTAAAAGGTCTTCGTATCTCCCATCATCAAGGTAAATACCAATCACGGTGATGCTATTATATTGATGGGATAATCCAGTTGTTTCGATATCTAAATATGCATCAGTAATGGGTACTAAAGGCTTCACTTCTGCATTTGTAAGTCTATCGATAATGTGCCAATTATCTTTTTGCCTAAAAAATGCCATTATGCTATCGGCAATTCCAGGACCAATAGCAGGAATATCAAGTAGATTATCTCTGTCAGCTTTTGCCAGCCTATAAAAATTACCAAAACGTTCTGCTAAAATTTCAGAAGTCTCTTCTCCTATATGGCGTATACCCAACCCAAAAATTAATTTGGATAATGGTGCTTCTTTACTATTCTCAAGCTGCCCAAATAGTTTATCAACGGTCTGTACTCCAAGCATTTCCAATGTGCGAACCTCGTCCCAAGTGAGTTTTTGTTTTATTCCGGACTCCCTCAACACATCTGGAAGAAGTCTGATAAGCTCGGCTACCTTATTTTGAAGTGTGTCAATTTGCACCAGGGTTAATTCATAAACCTTAATCAAGTTTGCCTTTTGTTTATCTGTTAGCGTTTCACTAGAGAGCTTTTTGAACAAACCGCTAGGTTTAGTATCCTCCCTGAAAGGAATATTCGAAGATTCCATAAAATCCTTCATTTTTTCGGCCAGCTTATTGATTATCTTTGAAATTTCGCTTTTTATATCTAAAAGTTTTTCTCTATTCATGAAGTACAAATCTGAGACATCATGAAGTAGTCCTAGCTTGTATAATGCGGGAATTTTCTTTTCTCCCAACCCATCAATGTCCATAACTCCACGCGACACGAAATGTTCGATACGCTGCTGCGCCTGGGCGGGACAGGCGGCGTTGGAGCAGTAGTACATCACCTCGCCCTCTGGCCTGATAATATCATGGCCACATTCTGGGCAGACTGGGTTACCATCTTTGTCTTTTAGCTTTTCCAGCAGGCTGAATTCCTTTTCTTTTCCGGTACGCTTGCTGGCAATCGGCCCGACGACCTCCGGGATGACCTCGCCCGCCCTCTGGATGATGACCGTATCGCCGATGCGGATATCCTTGCGGCGAATATCGTCCTCGTTGTGCAGGGCGGCCTGCTTGATGGTGACGCCCCCCACCGAGACCGGCTCCAGGATGGCATAGGGGTTGAGAGTGCCCGTCCGCCCGACGCTGATGCCGATATCTTTGAGGACGGTGGTGCCCTGGACGGCGGGGAACTTGTAGGCTACCGCCCACCTGGGCTCGTGGCCGATATCGCCCAGCTCTTCGTGCAGGTTGAGCTGGTTTATCTTGATTACGATACCGTCGGCTTCGTACTGGAGACTTTCACGCTGCTCTTCCCAGGTTTTATAATACTCTTCGACTTCTTCGATGTTTTTAAGTCGGCGGTTGTTGGGATTTACCTTAAAGCCCAGCGATTTCAACCATGCCATGGTCTCCCAGTGGGTATCCGGGATGGCCTTGCCCTCGGCCCAGCCCAGCATGTAGATAATAATATCCAGCGGGCGTCTGGCGGTGATGCGGGAATCGAGCTGGCGTACCGAGCCGGCGGCGGCGTTACGAGGATTGGCAAAGAGAGAAAGTCCCTCCGCCGCCCTTTCCTGGTTCAGTTTGTGAAAGCCGTTTTTAGACAGGTAGACCTCCCCGCGCACCTCGAAGCGGGGTGGGGCGTCTTTGGGAACGGAGAGAGGGATACTGCGGATAGTCCTCAGGTTCTGGGTGATATTCTCGCCCCGGAAACCGTCGCCGCGGGTGGCGCCGGTCACCAGCTGGCCGTCAACGTAGGTTAGGGCCACGGCCAGTCCGTCTATCTTGTGCTCGCCGACGAAATCGAACGGGGAATCGCCGGCCAGCCTGGCGGTACGTGTGTACCAGGCCAGCAGCTCTTCTTGGGAGAAGACGTTGCCCAGCGATAGCAGAGGCTGGGGATGTTCCACCACCCCGAAGGCCTCGACCGGGGCGGCGCCGACGCGCTGGGTGGGAGAGTCCGGGGTCAGGAACCGGGGGTACTGTTCCTCAAGCTGCTTCAGTTCCCGCATCAGGTCGTCGTATTCGGCGTCGCTGATTTCAGGGCTGTCCAGCACGTGGTAACGGTAGTTGTGATGGTTTATTTCGGCACGGAGCTTTTCGATTTTTAATTTAGCTTCGTCAGGATTGGTCACGCTGTAACCTCGTTTTTGAACTCTTTCCTAAAGTATAGCACAGGGGGTTCGTTGTGAAAAAATATCTGTATAACTTATTTCTTATAACCTCACCCCCTGTATCCCCCTGCCTCCGCCGAAGCGCCTGCCCGCCGCACGAGGCTTCGGCAGGCGGGGCTACGCGCAGGCAGGCCTCTCCTGGCAAGGTTTCACAGGAGAGGGGGAGAAAATAAAAAGAGGGGCGAAGCCCCTCTTTAACTCCCCAAAGGGTGTTATTTGGCATATTGTGTTACTCGGATTCCACCCGTCTCAATTCAAAGACAACCGGATTATCCGGGTCGGGGCAGGCCACGCGGGCCTTATCCGGGCCGCTTTCCCAGGGGAAGGCGCCGCCGAACTCCAACGGCTCGGCGAAGGGAAATAACGTATAGAAAGCCCAGGAGCACATTCCCTGCGGTGTCGTCTGGCCGATAACGAACTCGTCCCCGACCCTGTGGCCGGCGTCGCAGGTGCCTTGCTGTGATATTACTTTGGCGATTATTTTAGTCATACTGTACTCCGGTTAATGGATTTCAATTCAATATTTAAAATATCAAGGAACCGGATGCCTTCTCTCTCTACCTTCCGGCTTTCCGTAATTTCCAGTCGCTTCTTGAACAGGGGGCCGTCGATAACCAGGGTATGGTACTCACCGGCTTCGCCGCAGGGCGTGATATCCCTGGTCTTGCTCAATTTAACTATTTGATTTATGAAATCCCTGTCTATCTTCTGCCCTAACACTTCCTCCCCGAAGAGTTCGGCCTTGACGGCGATGACCACGGCTACAAAACCGGCATCGATAAACTCCTCCATGAGCTTCTTCTGGTCGTCACCCCACAAAGGCAGGTGCGGGGTCATACCGGCTTCCGCACAGACCCTTTCAATCCACTCACGGTGCGGATTAAAGTCGATATCGCCGAAAACACCGCCTTCGATTCCCTCCTTTTTAAAGACTTTAAGCATCGTTATAAACTGGGCTTCGTAGTTATCTCCGGCAGTGCGCTGCTGCATGATGGGAATACCCAGCGCCTCCGCTTGTCTCCTGATGACTGCGGCGGATACGCCGTGACTGCACGAGCGCTCTCCATCCCCGGTGACGGTATTGGCCAGGTAACGGATGTCCAGGCCGCTGGCAGTCGCCCGGTAACAGGCGAGACAGCAGTCCTTACCGCCGCTCCATGAAGCGAAAACCCGGGACATGGGACCTCCTAACGTTTGAGATGGGAAACATCGTTCAGCAGGCTGAGCATAGCCCCCTGGGGATAAGTTTCAACTATGCTCAGCGAAGCCAGGTAAAGTCGTATCTGACGCCAGTGCTTTATATCTATTTTCAGCAGTTGGCAAATCATTATTTGCAGCGGGCCACCGTGGGCTACGATAAGTATCGTTTCTTTCGGTTTGTGTTCATTCAGCCTTTCCAGGAACTTCTGTACCCGGCTGTTAAGCTCGTTAAAATTTTCACCGCCAGGAAACCGGACAGCCGTATCAAAACCACTTAAAACTTGTGCCAGTTCCGGGTGCAGCCGCTGTATCTCCGCGAATGTCAGCCCTTCGGCGTAGCCGAAATTGCACTCGCACAGTTCGTCACATGCGGTGATTTTAAGCTGGTGCCGGGAGGCAATGATTTCCGCGGTGGCATGGGCGCGGCTGAGGTTGCTGGAGTAAACGGCGTTAATCTTTTCCCCGACCAGCCGGTCGCGCAGCTTTTCGGCCTGCCAGATGCCGATATCGCTCAATGCGATATCGGTACTGCCCCAGAACCTGTCGTCCTTATGCAACAGGGTTCTGCCGTGTCTTACCAGAAGTAACCTTGACATGAGTGACTCCTCAGTTCAGCTTATTTCATGGAGAGTTTCTATTCCTCTTCCGCAGTGCGTTTCTTTAGCCACAGCTGGGGATAGGTAGACGTGACGCGTCTCAGGGATTCCAGCTGCTTTTTAGTATCTTCTGCCGTGGACTTATCGGCGAGAAGTGTTTTAAGGCGCGACTGGTCCAGTCCCTGCACCTTTTCCCAGAGTCCCTCCGGTTCCAGTATGGCTCTGACCTCGTCCTCGCTGAAACCCGTCCTCTCCATGAGTTTATAGGTAATTTCGTGCTCGCTGCCGAAAACCCGGTTCAGGTCCTCGGCCTGGCAGTATTCGATAATCGTCTGCTTGGCCTCTTCAAGCTGCGTTTGCAGCTCTTTAATCTGTGACTGGAGGGCGGCGTAACGCTCGACGGCATCAACAGCGACAATACCCGGCAGGGGCTCCTGGCGGGTTGGCTGAGGGGCGACAGTTAAATACTGGTGGCGGTAGTAAGGGCAGTGCTCGGGGAAGTCACAGGGGCAGTACTGGTTCTCGGTAGCCGGGAATTTGCCCCGGGCAATATTCTCCGCTACCTCCAGCACCAGTCGGCGGGCCTGCTCGAGCTGCGCCTGGCCCCGTGGTGGGCAACTGCAGGCGGTGTTCGACCTGAGGTGATAGAGGGTGAGCCTCTCCACGGGAAGCTGCCAGGTCTGCTCGGCAGCCATCTGATATATCGTCAGCTGGAGGTCGTCCGCCAGGTAATCGGCGGTAAAAAGCTCCTTGTTCGTCTTGTAGTCGATGACCGACAGGCCGCCGCTGTCCAGCTTGTCCACGCGGTCGATAAAGCCCCTCAGCTTAATACCTTCGATATCCAGGTAGAAACCACGCTCCAGGGCTACCGGCATCTGGAAATCGGCACTGTGGATTTCCCAGAATCGGGTCAGTATGTCTCTGCCGTAGTCCTTGTACCCGGCTTCTTCCTCGGGCGATTCGTAGCCCTGGGACAGCCATTTCTGTTCGTAATACTGCAGTAGCTCTTCCAGCGGCGGGGGCGGCGGGGTGCTGACCTTAAAGAAACGCTCGACGCAGGAGTGCATGGTGGTGCCGAAGCTGAAGTACCACTTGTCCTTGGACTTGAGACCGTCGATGTACTGCAATTTGTAGCACAAGGGGCATGACTGATAAAGAGAAATCTGGGTAAAACTTAGAGGTCTAATCGTAATACTCCTACTGCATTTTATGACTTATTATGAAAATAACGGGATATGTATCTGAAATTATAAGGTGTAAAAAGTGTTTTGTCTATAGTAATTCGCAAATATATCCGGGAAGTGAATATCGCTGGCAACCTAGAGCAGATACATTATACAATGTAGATAGTGGATGAGAACGTAACGCTTTTAATTGCCTTCGGTGGCGGATTGCTGTCTTTTCTATCGCCGTGCGTGCTGCCGATGGTGCCGGTGTACCTGGCCAGTCTTTACGGCCCGGGGATATTCGATACCAGAGGTATCCGGGTGCCTGTGTTCCTGCACTCCCTGAGCTTTGTGCTCGGCTTTTCGGTCGTTTTTATTTTTCTGGGGGCGATTGTTGGGCTGACCGGTTACGTAGTTAGCCCTGATTACGGACTGCTGCGGAAAATTGCCGGCAGCCTGCTAATAGCCTTCGGCCTGTTCATAATGCTGGCCACGAAGATACCTTGGCTGAACTATGAGAAACGCCTGTCCCCCTCCCTGGGCAGCACCACCGGTTACCTGCGTTCCTTCCTCATCGGGGCCGTTTTTTCCGTGAGCTGGACGGCCTGCGTCGGGCCGATACTGGGCAGTATCCTGACGATGGCCTCGGTAAAAGCGACCGCCTGGCAGGGGGCTTACCTGCTGGCCATATATTCGCTGGGACTGGGTCTCCCGTTCCTGATTGTCGGGGCGGCTTTCGATTACGTTCTGCCGCTATTAAGGCGTATTAATCGTTATACGGGCTTAATCCATATTATCAGCGGCCTGCTGCTGATAATCATAGGTATTCTTATTCTGACGGGTAATCTGACGTGGATTTCCTCGCTCGCATCATAATTTTTTCAGGGGGGTCTTATGGCAAGAGTAATAAAAGTAGTGGTGGCTTTATTCCTGTTGATGGTTGTGTTAGCTGCAGCTGGTTGCTCGGGGGGTTCTGACGGG
>DAOVRI010000014.1 GCA_030628245.1 Dehalococcoidales bacterium | reverse complement strand
TGGGGGAAAGTCCGGTTCGGGGTGCTGCGGCGGCTGCCACGAAGCTACACTTTCCAGCTGGGGAAGCCCGCCGTGCAGGAAAGCCATGTCGAGGTCGCCGACCAGGTTGCCCTGATAGTATAATTCAAGCCGTTTCGTATCGGTAAACTCGCCGATAACGGTTGCTTCAACGTCCTCATTACGGAAAAGCGTGAGGATTGGCTCTATCTTTTCCGGCGGAACGGCCAGCAGCATGCGTTCCTGCGACTCGGAGACCCATATTTCGAAATAGGACAGACCGGCGTATTTCAACGGGACTTTCTCCAGGTCGACGCGGACGCCGGTTTCTTCACCGGTTTCACCCACCGCCGAGGAAAGCCCCCCGCCGCCACAGTCGGTAATACGGCAGTACAGGCCCAGGTCACGCGCCTTGAGGATGGCGTCCAGGGCTTTTTTCTCGACAATCGGGTTGCCGATTTGCACGGAACTGGACGAGATGGTCTCGGATTCTTTGTTAAGTTCACCCGAAGCAAATGTTACCCCATGGATGCCATCGCGCCCCGTCTTGCCTCCCACCACCACGACGAGGTCACCGGGCTTCTGCTGCCCTTTCTGTGCCATGTCCTTCGGCATCATCCCCACCGTGCCGCAGTAGACCAGGGGATTGCCCACGTAACGCTCGTCGAAGACGATGGCGCCGTTGGAAGTGGCGATGCCCATACGGTTACCGTAGTCGGCTACGCCGGCGCGGACGCCCTTGAAAATGCGGCGTGGGTGTAGCACCCCCTTGGGGAGGTCGTCGTGAGGCAGGTCGGGTTGACCGAAACAGAAGACATCGGTGTTCAGAATGGGTTTGGCGCCCATCCCCGTACCCAGGGGGTCGCGTATCACTCCGCCGATGCCCGTTGCCGCCCCGCCGTATGGCTCCACCGCCGAGGGGTGATTATGTGTTTCAACCTTGAAGCAGATGGCG
Source organism: Dehalococcoidales bacterium (assembly GCA_030628245.1). Lineage (GTDB taxonomy): Bacteria > Chloroflexota > Dehalococcoidia > Dehalococcoidales > RBG-16-60-22 > JAFGPF01. Next base: position 14,023 of record DAOVRI010000014.1, on the reverse strand, counting down.
TAGCGGTCGTCGAAATCGATAGCGCCGGCATTATCTTTAAATACGGAGAGACACCAGGGCTTGTTAAGCTCCTCGGTGACTCTCATCACGGTACTTTTCATCAAGTTGTCGATGGTCTGGTCACCGAGTTTGATTTTAGCCTTGAAGGTCTTGTGGATGCAGTGCTCGGACCACGTTTGCGCCAGTGTCTCCAGTTCGATATCGGTGGGCTGGCGGCCCAGTTTGCGGAAGTAGTCCTGGATTATCCTCATCTCTTTCAGGTTCAGCCAGAACCTGTCCTTGCTTAACGCCATCAGGGCATCGTCGTCCATACCGTCAATATCGATGGTTTCCAGTGAGAACTGGTAGGTCGCCGGCGGCAGCGCCACGGCCTCTTTTTTGGCGACGATGTGCTGGACGACGCTGTTGACCAGCAGCTTGTCACAGATGGATTGTAGAGTATCGCCGGGGAACTCGCCCCACAGCAGGTACTTATTGGCCGTCCTGACCGCCTCAACGGTGGTGATGCCGAGGTCTTCGATTCCCTTCCTGACGCTGTCCATGACGGGGTCCATGACGCCGGGGTTATAGGCAACTTCGATGAGACGGGCGTCTTCAGGGGGTGGTTTTTCCTGATACGAATACTCTTCTACGATGGGGTCGGCCAGCAGCTCCCGGCAGATAGTCAGCACCTCTTTTTCGTCAACTTTACCTTCAAGCAGGTAAACATTGCTGACCCGGACACGCTGTACCGTTTTAATGCCGAGGTCAAGGATATCCTTTTCCAGCGCTTCCGATCGCGGGTCGGTGAACCCTTCCTTTACCGAGACCTCTATACGATACACAGCCGTTTCCTTCCTCTCATATAATAAAACACTACAGGCCCGTCCGTCTATCTATCCGGTTGATTAAGAAAGTGAGCCACCGGCTCGGTTCTGCCGTCTGGCCGAAGTCAAATTCCATATAAGCTGCATCGGTAGCTTCGGCGAAGTACTTGCCATTTACGGCTTTATTATGCACGAAGTCCAGCATACTTTGAAAAGCCCGGCTGTCCACAGCATAGGGGAAAAGCGACAGCACATCAAGTACCCGCAGGATACCGTATTTCACCGCCGGGTATTGCAGGCTTTTGAACCGCTTGCCGATTCCGAATCCGTATAGATGCGTTCTTTCTTCCCAGTGTGTCAGCAGCAGGTCAATGGCGCCGTGGAGTTTGGGGTTTTCCCGATATTGCTCGTACTGGCCGAGCAGCATAAGGATATTAAGATTGTCCATGGGGCATGATTCCATGGAACCAAAACTATCGCCGTAACAGTCCCAGCCGCCGTTATGCATCTGCGTATTGAGGATATCACGGATGTATTTACCCAGGCGCGGGTCTTCCCGGTAGCCCATCCTGGCCAGCGAAGATATGAGAATGGCCGACATACAGAAGTAGTTGTCCTGGACGTTCGGAGGGATGATGAAAGAGCCGTTTCCTGATTGAAAGCGGAATATTGCTTCCGCTTCGCCTTCCAGTCCTGAATCGCGGACGGTAAGACCGATATCGGCCAGGAAGAAGAGGTCCCAGTAAGCCTTGCCGGGTTCCGTGTAATGCACCCTCCCGGTCTTTAAGGCTGGAATGCCAGCACTACCGCTTTTCAGCCTGCTTACTATTCCCACGATTGAGCTATCCTGAAGTACCGGCTTAACGTCCGGTTGCGTGTCCAGCAGCTGGAGTTCGACGGCATACTTGAGCCATGCGGGTCCTTCCAGCAACCAGTCGAGGACTTCTTTATCCAAAATTCACGCCTGCTAATCTACGCTCTCGCGGCATTTGTGCGGGGGTATTCTGACTCTTCTATTTTAGCGTTTTTTGGTGCGGGCGTAAAGCCTCCGCCACGAGTGAATCACAGGGATATTCTTCTTATAATTTTTATATGTTGATTGCTCCTGGATAAGAAGGGTAAGCGCATCCGGCTCCCCTTTATTTAAGAAGAAGACGGAGTAAATAAAAAACTACGCCACGGAAATTATTGCACCCGACTACAGGCCGATGTATAATAAACCAAAGTTAAATTTGGAAGCATATTATTTCGCCATTATAGCTACCTGATACTATCTTCGACGCAAGGAATAAATAAGCAGTATAATAGTAGGGAGGTAAAGGATGAAAAAGGTAGTCTACCTGGCAGTATTGACGGTCTTCATACTCTCCAGCATGCTAGCCGTTGTGGCCTGCGGGGATAAAACCACGGAACCAGCGCCGGCGCCTTCGCCCGCACCCACCCCAACCGAGCCGGGACCCACTCCATCACCGCCGCCTCCCTCCGGTGACAAAGAAGCTGACGTGGTAATTGAAATCACCGATAACTTCTATCCAGCAGAGGTTATCATACCTGTAGGCGGAAGGGTCGTCTGGTTTAACAAGGGTAACCGGCGGTGGTGGGTATCCTCCCCGACGAAAATCCCCGACACCGGAGTTATCCCGATAACACAGAGAATGGGCTACACTTTTAACGAGCCCGGCGAGTACGAATATTATGACCTTTACCACAAAGAAATTACCGGTAAAGTAATCGTCAAATAGCTGAGCGATTCAGGGAAAACCAGTAAGTCCGGTTAATCAACGGCAACCCGGATTCTTCATCCCCGGTATCGCCAATCTGGATGCGGGGCTGCTGATATTCTTTTCCTGACAGGAAAGGAGAAAGCACCATGGCTTATACAGCGCAAGACTATAGCAAACTCATCGGCATGGAGGGTTTCAGCGAGACCCTGCTGACGAACCATTTCACCCTCTACCAGGGCTATGTAACCAATACCAACAAGCTGATGGACATACTGGCGACGATGTTGAAAGAAGGCAAGACGGCTACTCCGGAATACGCCGAGCTTAAGCGACGTTTTGGGTTTGAATTCAACGGCATGCGCCTCCACGAATATTACTTCGGGAACCTGGGCGGCCAGACTCCCCTGGATAGGTCCGGGGCCCTGGCCAAGAAGCTGGCCGAGGCTTACGGCAGCTACGACGCCTGGGAGCAGGATTTCCGGGCGACGGGAGCCATGCGCGGTATCGGCTGGGTGGTGCTCTATCAGGATGATATGACCGGCGGACTGTGCAACCAGTGGGTTAACGAGCACGAGGTCGGCCATCTTGCCGGCTGCCGCCCCATCCTGGTGATGGACGTTTTTGAACATGCCTTCATGGTTGATTACGGCCTGAAGCGTGCCGATTACATCGCGGCGTTCTTCAAGAATATCGACTGGAAAGCGGTGGCCGACAGGATAAAATGAGCCTGCCCGGTTTTAGTTCAGCCGGGATACTCTTACTTGTTTATCTTCGATAGACTTCGTAGCATCTCTTCAAGTTGCTTGACGCTATACGGCTTGGCAATAACCGCGCTGAAGCCATATTTCTTATATTCGGACATAATGGGGTCGGTGGCGTAACCGCTGGAGACAACCACACTGGCACCGGGGTCAATTTCCAGCAGTTTCTTGATTGCCTCCTTTCCCCCCATCCCGCCGGGTATGGTCAGGTCCATGATGACGGCGTCAAAAGGGTCCCCTGATTCCAGAGCCCGGGAATACTTTTCCAGTGCTTCGTCGCCGTCACTGGTCAGTTCCGCCTTATAACCGGCCAGGCTTAACATGTTATTCAACATTTTTCTGATTACCTCTTCATCGTCCATTACCAGAATCCTGCCACCGGCCTGAGTGGGACTCCCCGGTTTTGGCTCCTTTTTCGTTCTGGCCGGCTTGCTGGAGGCCGGAAGATAAATATAGAAGGTTGAGCCTTTATTCTGAGTGGATTCGGCGGTAATATAACCCCCGTGATTCTTGATGATGGAATAGGCGGTGGGCAGTCCCAGCCCGCTCCCTTTCTTTTTGGTGGTAAAATACGGCTCGAATAGCCTCTGCAGGTGCTCTTTATATATACCCACGCCCGTGTCCTGTATGTCTATCCGGACGTACCTTCCTTTCGGGAGCGGCAGGGCGCTTACTTCTTTAAGTACCGAGTTCGTCCCTGAGATTTTCAGTGTTCCTCCCGCTGGCATGGCTTCATCGGCATTGATAACTAAATTGTGGATGACCTGGTTTATCTGCCCTTCATCAATTTCTACCGGCCACAGGTCATCCGGCAGGGATAATTCCAGCCTGGCAGCCGAGCCTCTCATGGCAAAGGTAGCCGACTCTTTAACAAGTTCGTTTATATTGACCGTTTTCTTCACCGGTTTACCGCCCCTGGCGAAAGTCAGCAGTTGTTGTGTCAGGTCTTTGGCGCGTACGGCCGCTTTTTCCGCCTCGTCCAGTGTTACGGAAGCCTTTTTAGGTAAGCCTGCATATGTCCTGGCCAGCCCGATATTGCCCATAATCCCGGTGAGGAGATTATTGAAGTCGTGGGCGATGCCGCCGGCCAGGGTGCTTATCGATTCCAGCTTGGCGCTTCTCAGGCGCTCCTGTTCCAGGAACCTGTGTTCGTCCTCGAGCGCTATATTATGGAGGGCAAAGGCAATATCCGTGGCAACCTCATCAAATAGATTAATTACTTCCTCGTCGGCTAACATGATTTTCGGCATTGAGGCGCAGAGGACACCGTAGGTGTTTCCCCCGTACTCCAGCCTGAGTGTCGCGCCGCATGAATCGGTAAAATCGGGATGCAAGGGGCACGTGGTGCACATTGAGCGCGGGTCTCTGGTTACGACGACTTTTTCTTTTCTCAGCGCCTTTTGAACACAGGGCGGGAATTCTCCTCGTTTCAACAGTTCGAGCATCGGGGTAAAGTTATCGGAGTAGCCGCTTACGGCAAAGGCCGACAGCTTGCGGGATTTGTCCAGAAGGGCAATCCAGGTATTATTAAAGCTGCGGCTCTCGACGAGAGTTTCACAGATGCCCTTGATGAGGCTGTCGCGGTCTTTCTCGCGCGTTATCAACTGGTTGACGTTGCGGATGCAGCGCAGCGTATCATTGAGGATATGTATCCTTTCTTCCGCCCGCTTGCGCTCGGTGATGTCAATCAATGAGGCACCACTCTTTTTTGTTCCCGGAAAAACATTTACTGTCAGGAATATGTCTTTAATTTCCCCTTTTTTGTTAACGAAACGGAAATCATATTGTGCAGGTGCTGCTTTCTCTGATTCCCTTCTCTTGCGATGATAATCCATCATCCGTTCCAGGTCTTCCTGGTGAACGAACTCTATCCAGCTCTTTTTACCCTCGATTTCCTGCCTGGAATAACCGCTCAACATCTCGAACTGATGGTTGGCCAGAGAAATTGTAGTGTCTTCCTCAACGACTATCATGGCAGTCCCGGTATTTTCGAACGTCGCCCTGTATTTCTCCTCGCTCTCCCTTAGCGCCTCTTCCGCCTGCTTGCGCTCGGTAAGGTCCTGGTACATGGACATAAACTGACTATCCCCGCCCCAGATGATTTCCTTACGATATACCTGTAAATTCCTGACCTCGCCGTCCGGGCGCCTGATGTTTAGTTCGTAGTCGCCGGTGAGAAACTCCCCCCGGTCCCTCTTCTCTTTTCTTTCCTGGTGCCCGGCATAGCTCTCCGGAGTATAGAGCTGTTTCCTGGGAATCGCCTTCAGTTCCTCAATGCTGCCCAGTCCGCAGATATCCAGAACAGCCTGGTTGGCATAAAGTAATTCACCATTTTCGGTAATGATGCGAATCCCCACGGGGCATATATCCATGGCGTTACGGAAGTTCTGCTCCGACTCTATGTATGCCTCTTCAAGCTCCCTGACGCCGAGCAGGGCGGCATCACGCTCACTGATAATATCGTCAACTTCACCGCCGCGCAGGCTGGCAATAAGCGCTTCGGCCTCAGCCAGTTTCTTTTTCAGTTCCTCGTAGGTCGGCCTTCTACTCATCATGTCCCTTGGTGGCACATTTAGAGGTTAAAAGTATTCAGGGTATATCACGTCACCACATCTGTAAAGTGTATAGGTTTTCCAACAATACTGTCAAGTGGCAAAATATGCACCAGTAAGGGGACAGATGACGCTAATGTTCTTTCGTATAAATCACATCAAGCTCCCGTTAAACCGGGATAATCGGTGCTTTTACACGGATTGTCATCATGCTATAGTAGAATATGCCGATTTTGATTATACCGGAGGTTGACGTTGGCTGATTTCGGTTATGCCGGGGAAATTCTAAAGGTAGATTTATCCGATGGAGAGATTACCAGACTGCCTACTTCCGATTATGCGGAGAGGTTCCTGGGGGGCAGGGGCATTGCCGCCAGGCTCTACTGGGACATGGTGCCGCCCCGGACCGGAGCCCTCGACCCGGAGAACTGTTTTATCTGTGCCAGCGGTCCCGCTGCCGGATTTACCCGACTGGCCGGCGGCAGGTGGCAAATCTGTGCGAAATCGCCCGCCGGAGAGCCGGAATCCTTTAATTACGCTAACCTGGGAGACAGCTGGGGTATAAGACTAAAATATGCCGGTTATGATGCCCTGGTAGTCAGGGGGAAAGCCGATAGACCCGTATATATTTACATACATGACGGCACCACCGAGATAAAGGACGCCTCTCACCTCTGGGGCAGGTCGGCCTTTGACGCCGGTGACAGCCTGAAAGCGGAACTCGGGAGAGAGGTAAGTGTCCTGACCATCGGGCCGGCCGCCGAGAACATGGTTACCTTTGCTACCGTGCTGGCCGGTGGCGGCGCCTCCGGCTCGGGCGGTCTCGGCAGCGTCATGGGGTCGAAAATGCTCAAGGCCGTGGCCGTGGCCGGAGACAGGAGACCGACCGCGGCTAACCCGGAAAGACTCAGCGGTCTTGCCGGCCGTCTTTTTCAGCTGGTTAAAGGCAACGCGCCGTCTCTCGGCTGGGTCATACCCGGCAGGACCAGGACCCGGGCCTGCTACGGCTGCGGCATCGGTTGCTCCCGGCAATCTTACACGGATGAAACGGGGCGCCGCTACAAGTCGTTTTGCCAGCCGATAGACGTCTATCGGCGGCCGGCTGAGAAGTACGGCAGCAACAGTGTCGAGGTGTCACTGCTGGCGGTGCGGTTGTGTGACGGGTACGGACTGGATAGCTCCGTGATGCAGGCCATGATAGAGTGGCTTATCAGATGCTATAAGGAAGGCGTTTTCACCGAAAAGGATACCGGACTGCCGCTTTCGAAGATAGGCAGCGTAGAGTTTATCGAAGAACTTACCCGGAAGATAGCCGTCAGAGAGGGCTTCGGCGACCTTCTTGCTCAGGGTACTATCAGTGCGGCGAGGTCAGTCGGAGGCCGGGCCGAGGAGCTGATAAGCTATTCCGTCCTTACCCGCGCCAATGAACTGAGGGACTATGACCCCAGGCTGATACTGCACAATGCGTTGCTTTTCGCCACTGAACCGAGAAGGCCGATACAGCAGCTTCATGAAGCCAGCACCACTCTGGTGCGCTGGTTCGGCTGGCATAACGGGCAGGAGGGCGCCTTTCTCTCGTCCGAGGCCTTGCGCAAGCTCGCGGAAACTTTCTGGGGAAGTGCCGTAGCGGCGGACTACTCCACCTATGAAGGGAAAGCGCTGGCGGCCAGGAAAATCCAGGACCGGTGGCATGCCATAGAAAGCCTCGTTCTCTGCGACCTCTACTGGCCGATTATCTGTAGCGGGAACACTGCCGACCGCCAGGGTGACTCCTCTATGGAAAGCCAGGTGCTCTCGGCCGTAACGGGCAAAGATATAGACGAGTCGGGGCTGGACAAGATAGGCGAAAGAATCTTCAACCTGCAAAGGGCAATATTGATGAGGCAGGGGTGGGGTGGCAGAAGTGGGGACAGGCTGCTGGACTACCTCCACAACGAGCCGTTACAGTACCTGCGCTTCAACCGCGAGTGCACCGTCCTGGGCAGGGACGGCGAAGCGGCCAGTCGGCAAGGGGCGGTGGTGGACAGGGCGGAATTCGAGAAGATGAAGGACGAGTATTACGCGCTGCGGGGATGGGATGTTGAAAGCGGACTGCAGACCAGGGCCGGACTTGAGAAACTGGGGCTTAAGGATATTGCCGACGACCTTGAGAGCCGGGGATTTTTAAAGTAACCGCCGCTATCTACTCGAACAATTCCATGATATGCATGACTTTCTGGGGCATACCGTGCCGGGTGGTGCTGTCTATCAACTGTATCTGGCAGCCGGGGCAGTCGGTAACGACGATATCCGCACCCGTCGATTTGATACTGGCGACTTTTTTATCGGCTATTTTCCTGGACAAATCGTAGAAGTAGATGCTGAAAGTCCCCGCCATGCCGCAGCAGCGGTCGGCATCGGGCATTTCAATGTAGTTGATATCCGGTATCGACTGCAATATCTTTCGTGGCTGCTCCTTGACACCCAGGTAGCGCCCCAGGTGACACGGTTCGTGCCAGGTAACGGTCTTGCCCTTGAATTCACCGGCAACTCGATACGCGGATGGGGGAAGCTTTACCATGTCCACCAGGAACTCGGTGATATCCTTTATTTTGCCGGCGAACTCGGCATATTCACGTTTTCTCTCCTCATTATCGGCCAAATATTTTATGTAATCCTTCATCGCCGAGGCGCAGGTAGCGCAGTCGGTAATGATGTAATCGAGTTCTTTAAAAGCCTTAACGTTGACGTCGGCCATTTTACGTCCTGTATCAAAATCGCCCGCCCCGAGGAATACCGGCGCCCCGCAGCAACCCTGCCCCCGCGGCACGACGACCTCGACGCCGTTCCGCGTCAGGAAATTAATAATTTTCTCGCCCAACTCGGGAAAAACGAAATCGGTCATGCAGCCGGTGAAGTAGCCGACGGTGTATTTTACTTCAACACCCGCGGGTGGACTGTTTATTTCCGGGACCGACTGGCGCAGGAACTTGTGGGCTATCTGCGGAATGTGCCGGCCTTTGCCGAGCGCCGAGAGGAAAAAGGACAGGTGACGGATGCTTCCCTCCGTTTTCGGCAGGAAGATTCCCTGGAACCATGAGGCCAGGCGCACCACATAGCCGAACAATCGGCGCCGCGGCAGCAGCCAGCGATAGATAATACTGTACGGGAAAGACAGCCCCTTTAGCCTTACTTTATCGGCACGGGCGGCGGCAATCACCGAAGGCACGTTTGTACCGGCCGGGCAGTTCTCGGCGCAGGTCATGCACAGGGTGCATCGGTTAAGCTGCTCGGCCATTTCGTCGGTAGCTTCCAGCTCGCCGTCGAGCAATGCCCTGATGAGCATGATTTTTCCGCGCGCCACCGACGACTCGACACGTTCCTCCTGGTAGACGGGACAGTAGGACATGCAGAATCCGCACTTGGTGCACTTGTCGAGGTCTTCTTTAAACCTGTCTATCTGCTCGAAGTCGAGGCTACTCTTCATCTGATGTTTCTTCCCAGATTTTACCGGGATTGAGGATGTGATTGGGGTCAAGCACATCCTTTATCTTCTTCATTATTTCTATGGCCGCGGGGTCCATGGCCTTCTTCAAGAAACGCTGCTTTTCCAGTCCGATGCCGTGCTCGCCGGAAAGGACGCCGCCCAGCGACAGGGCTATCTCGATAATTTCTTCAACGCATTTCAGGGAACGTTGATAATGCTCCTTGTCCCGGCTATCCGTGAGCACGACCGGATGGAAATTACCGTCGCCGACATGCCCGGCGAAGCTGATGGGGACGTCATATTTTTTGGCGCTCTCCTGGCCGAGTTTGATAAACTCGGCTATCTTATCGCGCGGCACGCATATATCCTCATTGATGATGGTATGGGCTCGGCTGGAGATATCGGAGAAGTGGGCAGCCCTGGCCTGCCAGTATCGGTCGGTCTCCGCCTGGTCTTCAGCCACCCTGACCTCGCCCGCCCGGCTCTTGCAGAGAGCCACGACCTGCTGTGTCTCGGCGTCCACGGTTTCCGGCAGCCCATCGACCTGTATGAGAAGGATGACTTGCGATTTATCGAGAATTTCGTCCGGCAGGAGCCCGCGGAACTTTTCGAACGTCCAGTTATCTACAAACTCTACCTTCGAGGGCAGGACACTGCTGGCTATAATTTCGGTCACGGTCTCACCGGCTACGGCCACATCGCTGATAACGGCCACGATGGTCCTGGTTGCCTTCGGCGCCGGCAGCATACGGAGCGTTATCTTGCTGATGACACCCAGCGTGCCCTCGGAGCCGGTAAACAGCATCGACAGCTCGTACCCCGTCCTGTTCTTGGGCGTCAGGCCGCCCAGTTTCATTGTTGTGCCATCGGCCAGCACTACCTCCAGGCCGAGCACGTACTGCTTGGCGACCCCGTATTTCAGGCAGGAAGGCCCGGCGGAGTTCTCCGCCACCACGCCGCCCATCGTGCAGCCGGAAAAGCTCTGGGGGTCGGGAGGAAAAAAAAGGCCTTCTTCAGCCAGTGCCGCCTGAAAGTCCTGAAGGACGACGCCCGGTTCCACCCTGGCGTTCAGGTTGGTCTTGTTAATATCGATAATCCGGTCCATCCTGGTGGTGCACAGGACGATGCCGCCTTTAATCGGTATGGAGCCACCGCTGACGTTGGTGCCGCCGCCCCTCGGAGTTACCGGAATAAGGTTTTCGTTGGCCAGCTTCAGAATCGCCGATATCTGTTCGACATTGGACGGCAGCACGACCACTTCGGGCAGGTGTTGCCACATATTGGTGGCGTCGTAAGAATAGACCAGCAGTTCCTCTTTAGAGGTCAGTATGTTCTCTTTGCCGACAATCCGGCGCAGCTGGTCAATATGTTTTGAGTTAAGCATAAATACTCCCGATTATTTATCTACTACTACTTTAGCGTTTTGGGGGCGTTGGTTCAAGCTGTCGACTTGATGATTCCCGGTAAAAGATATTATCATGGCTAAGACCTGAACGCCGGAATAGACGATTAAGGAGATGAAAGAATGCTACTACCCGATAAAGTTGCCATTATCAACGGCGGGGCTACGGGGATGGGCCGGGCTACGGCTATCAAATTTGCCGAGGAGGGCTGCTCCAGTGTCATTGCCGATGTTAACGAGGCAGAAGGAAAGAAAACGGCCGAAGAGGCCAGCAAAAAGGGCAAGGAATGTATTTTCGTCAAGTGTGACATCACCGACATCAAGCAGATTAAGAATTGCGCTGACCAGACGATTAAGAAATTCGGCAAGGTGGATATTCTGGTAGGCTGCGCCGGAGGCGTCCCCAAGTCCAGGCTGGCTAATTCTTCGCAAAAGTTCGAAAGACCCAAAAGGGGTATCGCTAATCTAGGGGAGGGATTCTGGGACGCGATGTTAACCCTGAACCTGAAAGGTCATGCCTTTTTCTGCAAGGAAGTGGCGCCGTATATGATAAAACAGAAATTCGGTAAAATTATTCTGATTTCTTCTCTGGGCGTGTATTCACCTCCCATGCCGTCGTCCGAGTATCATTCTGCCAAAGCCGGTATTATCGGGCTTGTCCTCAACCTGGCTTTCGAGCTGGCCCCCCACAATATCAATGTGAACGCGATTCTGCCCGGCCCTATCAAGACACCCTTCTACGACCCCTTGATGGCCAGTATGTCGGAAAAAGAAAAAGAAGCCAAGTTTGCCGAGATGGGTAAATCCGTGCCCCTGCAGAGAATCGGCACTGCGGAGGATATCGCCAATACGGTCCTGTTCTTTTCATCGGAAATGTCATCGTATATTACCGGCGAGTCCTTGATTGTCGGTGGCGGTAAACCGCTGCCCGTATATCGTGAGATGTTATAACGGCTGTTAAAAAACCTTAAAAGCAAAGGGGGGCATTTACGCCCCCCTCTTGTTTAGTGGACTGGTTTATAGCGGCCTGAGGATAGCGCGGCAGGGTCCGGCGTCGCCGCGTTCCATACGGAGCGGCAGACATAGAAGCTCGTATTCGCCGGGTTTGACGCCGGAGAGGTTAATCATTTCCAGGATGTACGCACCATTTTTAAGCAGTGTCTCGTGCGTTTCGACAATATTCTCATGGTCGTGATAGTTGCCTATTGTTATATAGTCGATACCGACAAGCCGCACTTTCTTATCGGCCAGATAATGCGCCGTTTCCGTCGCAAGATAGACGTAGTCCTCAACGAATTTATCCGTCCGGTAGGCTTTCTCCGAGTTTTGCGTTTTGAAAAGGATACGCTCGCCGGACCCGATATCGTACGGCTCGATTTCCTTGACTTTTATCGACTCGGTGTCTTTGACTTCGATAACGCGCGCCGGGCCGACCATGGTATCCAGGGGCATCTGGTCGATAGACTTCCCTCCGTAGATAAAATGGAGCGGGGCATCAATGTGCGTGCCGTTGTGCGAGTTGATATTTATCTGGGACATGGTGACCTTATCGCCCTTATCTACATCGAAAATTCGCTCTATCTTCGGCGGCTGGGGGTCGTTAGGAAAATACGGCATGGGTTTATCCACCGGCATCGGTACGGTAATATCAATCCATTCTGATTTAGCCATTGGTAGACCTCCTTATATGTTTATGTTATTTGCGGTACTTTGCTTTCCCCTCAACGTATAAATCACCACCGTAAATGTCATTTATCACGGTGGCCGGAAGGTCTGTCACCTCAAGTCGCAAAATAGCTTCCGGGCCGAGGTCTGCATAAGCAATTATGTCTGATTTTATAATGCTCTTGGAAATCAAAGCGCCGGCGCCGCCGACAGCCGCCAGGTAGACTGCCTTATGCTTTTTCGTGGCAGTTTTCACTTCTTCCGAGCGTATGCCTTTGCCAATCATACCCTTCAGCCCTTCGGCGAGCAGGCGGGGAGTGTACATGTCCATGCGGGTGCTGGTGGTGGGGCCCGCCGAGCCGATGGGTCGACCCGGTGGCGCCGGGGAGGGGCCCATGTAATAGAGCGTCTGCCCCTTGATGTCGAAGGGCAGCGGTTCTCCTCTTTTCAGGGCTTCGACCATTCTTTTATGGGCGGCGTCGCGGGCGACGTAGAGAGTGCCGGAGAGCAGCACGTTGTCCCCGGCTTTAAGCTCTGCTATCGTTTCTTCAGTTAACGGCAGCTTGACCTTTTTTGCCATGAACTACTTCCTAAAGCACAATTTCCCGGTGACGGGCGCTGTGGCACTGTAGATTAACCGCCACCGGCAGGCTGGTGATATGGGTGGGGAAACTCTCCGCGTGCACGGACAGGGCGGTAATTCTCCCTCCGTAGCCCATCGGGCCGATGCCCAGGTTATTGACCTTTTCCAGAATCTCTCTTTCGAGGTCGGCAATCTCGCTATCGGGACTGGGCTCGCCGACTTTCCTCAGCAGGGCGTGCTTGGCCAGTGAGGCCGCTTTTTCCGCCGTGCCGCCGATACCCACCCCGATAATTACTGGGGGGCAGGGCTTGCTCCAGGCCTCGTCCACGGCATTGACGACGAACTCCACCACCCCCCGCCGCCCCGCCGAGGGCAGCAGCATCCCCAGCCTGGCCATGTTCTCGGCGCCGCCACCCTTGGGTAATACGGTAATTTTCAATCTGTCGCCGGGCACGATATCGGTATGGATAACCGCCGGGGTATTATCGCCGGTGTTGATGCGTTCGGAGAAGGGGCGGGCGACCATTGACTTGCGTAGATACCCTTCGTCGTAGGCCTGCCGCACTCCTTCGTTAACGGCGGTATACAGGTCGCCGTCGACGATGTGCGCGTCCTGCCCCAGTTCCAGAAAGACGACGGCCACGCCGCAGTCCTGGCACAGGGGGATTCTTTCATTTGAGGCTATATCGGCATTCTTTAGAATCGTGTCGATGACTTCCTGGCCGAGCGGCGATTCTTCTTCCTGACGCGCCTTTTTGAGGGCGGTTAATACGTCCTCGCCGAGTTCGTAATTGGCCTGATTGAAGAGATTCGAAATGGCTCCGGTAACTGCGCCGGCTTTAATTTCTCGCATCAGCTGAATCGCCTTCCGCCAGCAGCTTCCTTAACTCGATAATCATTTCGGGAACGTCGATTTTCACGGGGCATCGCTGTCGGCACCGACCGCAGGTTAAACAGGTGTAGGCTATGGAAGCCGCCTTCTCCATATCCTCGTTGACGATGGCCGCCCAGACGGCGCCGATTCCGGTAAAATATTTATCCCCGAAGTGCCCGGCAGTCACGGC
>DAOVRI010000203.1 GCA_030628245.1 Dehalococcoidales bacterium | reverse complement strand
GCGAACATAGACCCGCGACGGCGGGCGGAGACATTCACTCTTGAGGAGTGGGCGACGCTATGGCAGGTTTTGAATAAAGTGGGGGAAGGATAGCATGTTGACAATCAGGGCACCGGCCAAGCTAAACCTGACACTGGAAGTACTCGAAAAACGACCCGACGGCTTCCACGAGATGCGCAGCGTGCTCCAGGCGATAGACCTGTACGACACGCTGCATTTTGAGTCTGGACGGGGTGTTTCCTTCCAATGCGACATGGAGGGGTGGTCGGCGGAAGAAAGCTTGGTAAGTAAGGCGGCGAGCCTGATGCAGGAAGTCGCCGGGGACTCTCAAGGAGCGGTGATAACGATAGAAAAGCGTATTCCGCTAATGTCGGGACTGGGTGGCGATAGCAGCGATACCGTCGCCGTCCTGCGCGGCCTCAACAAGCTCTGGGGACTCGGACTGCCTAAGGAAAAGCTGCTGGAGCTGGCGGCGCAATTGGGCTCGGACGTTTTTTTCTTTCTCCACGGCGGCACGGCCCTGGTTGAGGGGAGGGGAGAGAAAGTAACGCCGCTGCCGTCATTGCCAAAAATGTGGGTGGTGATTATCGTTCCTGACGTCCCCGTGAAAGCAGGTAAGACCGCGCGGATGTACGCCGGCCTTAAGGATAGTTATTATACGGACGGCAATATCACGGAAAAACTGGTAACCGTACTCAAGGAGGGTAAAGGATTCAGGCTGTCAATGCTGTTCAATGTGTTCGAGAATATCGCCTCTGGCGATTTTGATGTACGCCGGGTATATGTAGAGCACCTTATCAAGCTAGGCGCTCCTCACGTCCACCTCGCCGGCTCGGGGCCAACTCTGTTCACGATGTTCAAGGACAAAGAAAAGGCCGGGGAATTTTACACGCGCTGCAGGAATCAGGGTATGAAAGCGTACCTGGCGGCGACGATATGAAGAATGTTAGATTCTACGGCGATAGACCTTATACCGTGGCCGTCGTTCACGGCGGTCCGGGCGCGCCCGGTGAGATGGCGCCGGTCGCCAGGGAACTTTCGTCTGATAGTGGCGTTCTGGAACCCCTGCAAACGAAAGACACCCTCGAAGGGCAGGTGGAAGAGCTGCGTGACGCCCTGGAAGAGTACGGGAACCTCCCCGTCACTTTGATAGGCTGGTCTTGGGGGGCCTGGCTCGGCTTTATTTTCGCCGCCCGCTATCCCTTGTCCGTCAGGAAACTCATGCTTATCGCCAGTGGCCCGTACGAAGAAAAGTATGCCGAGGATATTATGCCGACCCGGCTGAACCGGATGACGGAGAAGCAGAGGGCTGAGGTCTTTCGCATAACGGAGATTTTGAATAATCCGTCCGTCGAGGATAAAAACGCACCGTTCGCCCGACTGGGGGAGCTAATTATCATGGCCGACACATACGACCCCTTGCCGTACCGGAGCGAAGCGCTGGAATGCCGTTACGATATCTACGATAGCGTCTGGTGGGAAGCCAACGAGCTGAGAAACAGCGGAGAGCTCCTCGAGTTCGGGAGGAAAATACGGTGTCCGGTGGTGGCCATCCATGGCGACTACGACCCGCGTCCCGCCGAGGGCGTTAGGGAGCCGCTTTCACGCGTCCTGAAAGATTTTAAGTTAATTTTGCTGGAGAAGTGCGGCCATGAACCCTGGATAGAAAAATTCGCCAGGGATAAATTTTATAAAATACTTAAAAATGAGTTAGAATAGCGTATACTATGTAAGAATTATCAAATAAGGCAGGGGGTTTTCAATGGCTTACGAGACAGAGAACAACATACAGGAAGCTTTCGGCGGGGAGAGCATGGCCAACCGCCGTTATCTGTTCTTCGCGGAGAAGGCGGAGAAGGAGGGGTATCCCCAGGTAGCCAGACTCTTCCGGGCGGTCGCCGAGGCGGAGACGGTGCATGCCAGGAATCACCTGAACGCCATCGACGCTATCGGTTCTACGAAGGATAACCTGCTGGCGGCTGTAATTGGCGAGCACCAGGAGTTCACCGCTATGTACCCGGCCTTTATCGAGAAGGCCGAGGAGGAAAAGAACGAACGGGCCAAGCGTACTTTTAACTGGGCCAACGAGGTGGAGAAAATCCACCACGGCTACTTCGAGGCGGCGCTGGAAGCCGTTAAGGATAGCAAGCAGCCGGAGGATAATACCTACTACGTCTGCCAGGTCTGTGGCAATACCGTCACCGGTAAACCCCCGGAAAAGTGCCCTGTGTGCGGGGCGCCGGCCAGGGCGTTTAAGAAGATGGAGTAGGGGGGACTAACCACCACCCCTCCCCCTCTTAAATATCTATTCCCACCCAGGCCGCCCAGTATCAATTTTGGCTTAGCCCGTAGTTTTACACCACCCCCATAAGGGGAGTGCGTAGCGAGAGGGGGTTCTAATTAATGTAAAACTTATCGAATAGGCCACTTGATATTAGAAAATCTTAGAGATTTCAGTATCAATCTCATAGCTTTTAAATTTCTCTTCTTTCTTTTTGGTGCGTTCCCAATCATATCCAAGTACATACCAATATAACCTGTGACCTCCACTAGACCTGCTGCCTAACTTTCGAAATTCATCTATTTTAAAAATCCAGCACTTTTGTCGGTCATAGTCTACCGCTGCAATATATTCGGCAGGGCAATCATCTGATACCCACCATTCAATCCATTTTATATCGGGTGTGCCACCCTGCTCACTGTGATGTGTACTTGTCTTGACTTGGATTGTCACCGGCTTTTTCTTAATATCTTTAAAAGCTATCAAATCTATACCTGGGTCAGTCGTCATGGGTGCAGAGTCAACTCCATGTCTAAGAAGAGTATATTGCACGATAAGCTCACCACATTTCCCTATTCGTTGATTTTTTAATTTATCCATTTTTATCTTTCCTTATTCTCCCAGCCCCCTTACCATCTCCTCCTCGTCTTGTTTGCTGCTTATCTTACCGTCCAGCCGGGCTTCGCGGAGAGTTTGCAGAACCTCTTTAATCTTAGGCCCCTGCGGCACGCCCAGCTTTTTCAGGTCTTCTCCGCTGAGGGCCGGATTGACGCGGCGCAGCACGTTGAGGTGAAGCTCGATGTGCTCGGC
>DAOVRI010000063.1 GCA_030628245.1 Dehalococcoidales bacterium | reverse complement strand
TCTTCGAAAAATACCTGCTCCCGGCCGGCTACATAGAACGTAAGCGCCAGAGCCAGCACCATTACCAGGCCACCCCAGAGAAAGGGACTGAGTTTCGACTTCATTATTCTGAAATAATCTGAGAATTTCCCCTAATTATAGGAAAGGGGAAAGCTAAAAGCAATCTAAGAGTAGCTGTAAAGGCGAAAAATAAGCGGCAGCGGTGGCCCAATCCACCGGGAAAAACCATAGACCCCGTTACGTAATAAACACTTCTGACAGTACGTAGTACCAAATATCTACCGCATCATTGACCAATAGACTATTGGTTGTGCTCCATGTATATGGGAAAATCAAAAGGGAATAACTAAAACTATTCCATATTCTTCCGTTTTCAGGTAGAGCCGTGAATGGCAATAATAGAGGTTTTACACTTATAGAGAACATTGTGGCCCTAGCCCTACTGGGGATAGTCGCCATTGTCTTTTTAGGCTCCATAGGTACCGCGACTAAAGCTAATCTGATTGCCGATAAACGGGTAACCGCCGAAAGTCTGGCGCGCAGCGAGGTTGAATATATTAAGAGCTGTGCTTATGAGTACTCAGCTACAGAATACCCGTTAGACTCGACGTTAAATATTACGAGCAGATGGTCGATGCCAACCCCGGTGGTCGAAGCATTGCATGACCCGGATGACGGCATTCAGAAAGTTATCATTACGGTACAACATGACGGCAAGGACGCATTCTCCGCTTTCATATACAAGGTCGAAAGATGAGACGACAAGAAAAAGGATTTGGCTTAATAAGTCTGGCCGTTACCGTTGCCATAGCGGCAATGATTGCCGCTGGTGCCGGAATGACTACCATACAGGTCATCAGGGGCACCGAGCGTAACGAGCACCAAGCCAAAGTGACTCAACAGGCGCACAATTTAGGCCGTTGGTTCAGTCGGGATGCACTGATGGCTGAGAGCATTACCGCCGGTGATGACCCCGGAACTGCTGATGACGAATTCATTACCATGTACTGGAAGGAATGGATAAGCGGTGATACCTATAATATCCGCTATATATGGCTTGATGATGTTGAATCATTAAAGAAAGTCCAGAGGAATCAGGTAAAGCGCGATAAAGATGGTGCCGTTACAGAAAATAAGACTTCAATGATAGCGTATAGCCTTTATTCGGCAAACCTCTCCAAGCAGGATAATACATGGATTTTGAGCCTTGAAACCCGCTCGGGGCAGAGGAGTTCTATACAGGAATACAGAGCCACCAAGAGGCTAAATCAGTAATATGATGAAATCAGTAAGAGAGATATTTTTAAAGATAATAAAACGGCAGGATGGAGTGGCCTTACCCTCCGTATTAGCTATGTTTGCCATTGGCAGCCTTCTCATCGTGCCTTCCATAAACTATATAGCGACAAACCTCAACGCTGGAATGATGGCCGAGGAAGAATTTATGGGAATACTGGCTGCCGATGCCGGAGTTGAAGACGCCCTGTGGAAGATAAAGAACGATACTCCAGATTCTTTTCCATATACATATCAGATTACCGAAATAAACGGGCATACGGTTGATATCACTATTGACGAGGTTAATACCCTCGCCGGTGAGCCGATAGGCCAGACCGGATCCCATTCAGAGCGGCTTACAGTCACCGAAAATGTTACTTATGATTACAATACCGGCAATTATACTTACACTCTGTCACTGACCAGCAATCATAACAAGCCTATAAAAATAGACAAGATTCTGATTGATTTCCCGCCAGGTGTAGACTATGTAGATGGTTCAACAAGCAGTAACGTTACCGAACCCGAAGATGCAGACCCCCACCCTGTCAGCGGCACTCCAGCCACTGGCCTCACTCTGGTGTGGGAGAATTCGCAGGCTGGGGGTCTACCTACCATTTCGGGATGGGCAACAGAGTACCACTACTTTAAACTCAGCGGTCCTCCGGGTATAGAGGGAATTGAAGGCCACGGTTTTGTGGAAGCACTTAGTGATGATATTGGCACCGTCTGGGTCAGTGAGGAAATTCCCTATTCCGTTGAGGCAAAGGCTAAAGACGCCTCTGAGGAAGTAGTGATTACCATCAGGGCCGGAGTCTGGGGAAGCAGTACTGAGTTAGAAATCAGCTGCTGGCAAGTGATACGGTAAAATATAAAGAATAAGTGTCAGCGGACGGATTTGAAGAAGCGGCCCGGGGCATCATTGTTTTCTTATCAGGAGTAGCGGGGTGTTTCCCGCGAGAAAGACCTTCTGGGCTACGCTCCCCAGGGATAAGGGATTGTTTCTGTTCATACCACGCGTTGACATGGCCACAAGGTCGACGGTGAGTTCATCGGCAAGGTCAATGATAGTCTCGGCTACCGAACCAAAGCCAACCTGATAATCGATGTTGACATCAATCATATCTTCAATCTTTTTACACATGTCTTGCAGGTAAATTTTAGTATCTGTTTCGGAATGACCGTTTTGCGATAATACCCGAAGAAGAGTCAGTTCCATCTGCAGTTTCAGGGCAATATTACAGATATAGGGAATGACCGATTCGCTTTTAAATGAACCGTCCAGCGGTACGAGTGCCTTCTTCAGTAATCGCTTGTCACGCAAATCAGAACGAGATTCATTTGCCCTGATGAGCATCACCGCCTGCGTGTTACCGGCCCTGACCACTTTGTCGGCGACACTGCCTACAGTCCAGCGACTCACTCCGGTCTGACCGTGGCTTGCCATGACAATCAATGGAAAATCAATTTCGAGAGCGTATTCGATAATTTTCTTAGCGGGGTCTCCCGTCCGACGTACCGTCGTTATATCAGGCAGGTTTTCATTTTCAATATACTTTCCGGTATAGTGATTCGTATCCTCTTTAATTTTCTTAATGTAATTATAGTAATTCCCAAGCTTTTCATGGTCCTCGGAGCCGATTACCGTCAGCAGGACTATTTCGGAAAGCATCTTCGCGCCCAGCTCCTCCGCGTAAGGAAGCGCGGCCTCAGCAAGTTTTGAACAATCTAGCGGCACGATTAGTGCCTCAAACATTAATTCGCCTCATCTCGATATTCCACATCTTCCATCCGATGCACTTTGTATCGTGGCTACATTAGATGTATATTGACCCGATTAATCTTAAAATATAGCAGTCGGTAAACAGTAGCATGCAGACAGCTAATTTCTCTGGGTATTTCCCCTTAAAATCAATAAGAAAAACTGAAAAGTGGTAGTTTTCAGTATTCAATGAGAACTACCCGGTCATTATAACACCCGTGTTAAAAAGGCGGCGTACAAATTTATTTTTCTTATAGCTCCAGCTCAAGCCCGGCGCCGCAGGCCGTGTACTGCTGCGGAAACAGGTCCTTGATTTCCGCCTTGTACGTGGTACAGTGACACGGGCATATCAGGGAGAGCCCGTCCAGGCGCTTGAAATCACGGAAGCCGTGAAGCCCGCCGATTATCCCGTACACCTTGCCGTAACCTGAGGCCGCGTCGATGATTTCTCCGACCCCGGGATGTGAGCAACCTGTTACCACCACTATACCCCTGGTGGTCTTGATTGCCAGCGATTGTTCGATTCCTCTTAGCTCACCGGTGGACATAACCGACTCCGAGATACGGACAGGCCGGCTGACAGTAACCACCTCTCTCCCCGTTATCCGGTGTGAGGTTGAAGCCGTTAGGTATACCTTTGCCTGCGAGTTTATGGCCAGGATACCTGAAAGACCTCCAGTATGGTCACCGTGTGCGTGAGAGATAACGATTATCCCGATATGTGCTGGGTCGATACCGAGCTGCTTCATGTTATCGAGCAGAGAAACGCTATCATTGCCCGTATCGAAGAGAATAACCGGCGTATTCTCAACCTCTATCAGGGCTGAAAACCCCCAGCCTGTATTTAGTCCGGCCTTAGCCAGGCAGTTATCGTAAATAATAGTAATTTTCATGCGGCCTTACCTGATTGTACTCCTCCCGCCAGCGCTTAATCAATATAATAACTCTCATCCCCGGGTGTTATCCAATACAATCATGATGTCACAATATTCCAGACCACCTGAGTTGATATACGATACCCCCTTATAGTATTATAGTATCAGTTATCTTGCTCAAGGCCCTGTTTTCGCAAGTATATCAACACCACTTTCACAACACGGGCGGTAGATAGCACATAAATAATAAGGAGGTATACACGTGCACGCAACAATCCAAAAGCCCATAGATGAAATCATCGGATATCTTGAACCCGGTGAAAAGGTCTTTATTGTTGGATGTGATAATTGTGCCGCTAAATGCCATTCGGGCGGGGAACCGGAGACAGAAGAAATGGCCGAAAGGCTGAAGAAAAAAGGCGTGAATGTGGTTGGATGGTGCGTCCCTCAACCAAAAGGTATTTCGCTGTGTAAGCTCTCAAACACTAAGAAAGTATTACAAGAGGAATATGGCGAGGAAACAAAACAGGCAGACTCATTCCTCATTCTTGCCTGTGGCCAGGGGATTCATACCGTTATGGATGCTACTGACGGCGAAATGGTTCATCCGGGGTGCGATACCATATTCGGCGGCGAGACGGTAACGGATGACTTTATTACCGAATTTTGCTCCTTATGTGGTGATTGTATCGTCGAGGATACCGGCGGTCTATGCCCGGTGACACTCTGCGCCAAGAGCTTGCTTAACGGTCCCTGTGGCGGAGCCAAAGACGGCAAGTGCGAAGTGGACAGGACCCGGGACTGTGGCTGGCAGCTCATCTATGACCGGCTTAAGGCGCTCGGCAAACTGGACAAGATGGAAAAATATGTCCCGCCCAAGAATAATTCAAGGTGGAGTCGCCCCCGTTCTCTTACCATGGCCGGAAAAGAGGCAACCTTCAGGTCTCTTGCTGGAGACTGTACAATTTCCCGGCAAGACTAGATAAGATAATTCTAAGCAAGTAGTTAGGAGCAGGAAAAGACATGAGTAAATTAAGAGAGAAACTGGAAAGCGGAAAATTTGTAGTCACGGGGGAAATCGGGCCACCCAAGGGTGCTAATATTGATGTGTGTTTGCATGATGCGGAAATACTGCGTGATTATACAACTGCGATTAACGTAACCGACCTTCAGAGCGCGGTACTGAGGATTGGTTCACTGGCTGTTTCCAGCAAACTGGTCGAGCGACATCTGGAGCCGATTTACCAGCTTACCTGCCGCGACCGCAACAGGCTGGCGCTTCAGTCGGACCTGTTGAGCGCATGGGCATTAGGCATAGAGAATGTTCTGTGTCTTACCGGTGACCATCCCATTATGGGTGACCACACCGAAGCAAAACCGGTTTATGATTTCGATTCCGTTCAACTGCTAAAGGCGGCCAGTACTCTAAACCAGGGGCACGATGTATCTGGTCATGAACTCGATAGCAGTCCCGGCTTCTTTCTGGGAGCAGTGGTAACCCCGGGCGCGGAGCCATTAGAGCCACAAATCATCAAAATGAAGAAGAAAATCGAGGCTGGGGCCAAGTTCTTCCAGACCCAGGCTATTTACGAGCCGGATAAATTCGAATCTTTTATCAAACAAGTAGAGAGATTCAACGTGCCTGTTATCGCCGGAATCGTAATACTCAAGAGTGCCGCCATGGCCAGGTTTATGAATGACAACGTGGCCGGAATTACAGTCCCGGAGAATATTATCGGTGAAATGTCGGAGACACCGAAAGAAGACCGTAAGAAGAAGGCGGTGGAAATCACCGCGCGGATTATTCGACAGGTCAGGCCCCTCTGCCAGGGAGTCCATATTATGCCTCTGGGTTGGGACGAACTGGTACCGGATATCATTAAAGAATCGGAAGCTCAGTAAGGAAATAAGGGCTCTTCGGAAACAGTTCTAAAAAATAAGTGGCGGCGGGTGGACTTGAACTGCCGACCGGGGGCTTATGAGGGCTGCTGGCGCTTTATCGCTATTTTAAAGATAAGGTTCGGCAAGTTGCTGCCTTGAACTCTTCTCTCTCCCCAGGTTACTTATCCTATTCGCTCTTTCTACATCCCATAATTGCTTTCCAGTAATATTCAGGGGTAAAATATTCGTACCAAATACTATTTATACCAGGAAACGACTTGTGAAAACATCAGAACGTAGTAAAACCAGTGATGCCGTATTCGGACTCCGAATGCTGCGTTCATTACAAAACCCGGCTTACCGTTTTTATTTATCCGGTTCTCTATGCCAGTTTGCCTGCCTGAGCATGCAGATAATAACCGGCCCTCTATTGATGTATCGGATAACCGGTTCACCTGCTTTGCTGGGAACAATGGCTCTGGTCAGCGCTTTTCCCATGATATTCGTGTCCCTGTTCGGGGGTGCTATCGCCGACCGGATACCGAAGAAGCGGGTTGTAATAATAGGCTTATTAGGCTCGGCGGTGTTAGCGATTGTTGTTGCCCTGTTGCTGTCTGCCGGCTATATCAGCCGGGACAATCCCGACTCCTGGATGATTCTCATTGTAACCGCATTATTAATGGGCAGCCTGATGGGCCTGATGATGCCCGCGCTCCAGGCGATAGTCGCGGAAGTTGTGAGCCGGGAACAATTAATGAATGCCGTCGCCCTGAACACCATGGGCATGAATGTCCTGAATCTTATCGCTCCCGGCCTGGCCGGCTTTATGATTGATGCTTTCGATTTTCAAGCCGTGTATTTTACCATGGCCGGGCTGTACCTTTGCGGGGCATTCTTTATCTCCTTTTTACCCGGCACCAGCCAACCAACATCCGGGGGTGGAAACATCCTGGGAGAAATTCAGAAAGGCTTCCAGTATATCCGCAAGGATAGAATGATACTGTTCGTGCTGGGTTTTTCCCTGATGGTCACGGTCTTGGCTATGCCCTACCAGCAGTTACTGCCTATCTACGTAGATGATATTCTGAAAGTCGGCGCCACGGGGATGGGTGTTCTCATGAGTGTTTCCGGCGCGGGAGCACTGGTCGGCTCTATTATTTTGGCTTCCTCACCCAATAAAAAACGCGGTCTTATGCTGATGGCAAGCGGTGTGGTAGCAGGTATGGCCCTGGTGGTTTTCTCCTTTTCGGCCACATGGGCGCTGTCGTTGTCTATTATTGTCTTCGTCGGGCTGGCTCAAACATTCCGCATGACGATAGGAAGCACTTTGCTGCAGGCTTATGCGGAACCTGAATACCGGGGACGGGTGATGAGTATCTTCAGTATGCAATGGGGTTTCATGAGCGTATGCACGTTCATAGCGGGTCTGCTAGCCGAGTATATACCGGTCCAGTGGATACTCGGTAGCCTTGCCATGCTCCTGATAATCCTTTCGGCACTGGTTTTAATATTTATTCCCAGCATCAGAAAGCTGGACTAGGGTTAATAAAATGAGTTGGTTTTAAGCCTAAAAATAAGTGGCAGCGGGTGGATTTGAACCGCCTGATAGTTAACTATCAATAGTGGTATTATTAACTATACAAATAATAAATTTATAAGCTGGATGTGTAGCAATGAACATTAGTGACAAAGTCAAAATAACGTACGGCGAATTTCAAGGCAGAGTCGGTCAAATAAAGGCTCGTCATATGAATGCAATCCCAAATGAAATGAAAAACATAAGAGCAGGAGTAATAATAACCAGTAGAAATAATGAAACGCTGTATAGCGTTCTTCTTGAAGGGGATAGAGACATCATGTATTTCCCGAAGAGTTGCCTTGAATTAATTTCCGATTAATAGTGAACAGATGTAAAAAACATTGGGATTCGTGTCTGCGAAAAGAAGCGGCAGCGGGTGGATTTGAACCGCCGACCAAGGGTTTATGAGATAACCAGTAGAAAGGCAAACAGAACAAGATAGCAAATTGGACTGAGCACGGAGAAGTGAGGAGTGGAGGGGAGGTAGCGGCTTAGCCAGCTCCCACTAGCCATTTGGGACAAGTACCTCATATCAAAGTAGGACAAGTCGCTAACTTGAGCCTAAAATTTAGTGGGACAATAAGAGGGAACACATTTCGACGAAATGTTCAACCGGATTGAGCGAAGTCTAAGGCAGCCTCGGCATGGATTCTAGTGGTATCCAGAATTGGGATACCGGCAGTCTCTTCAGAAAGAATCAATGGTAGTTCCGTGCACCCCAATATGAGGGCTTCGATACCTTGTTTATCGGCCATCATCTTGGCAATCCTTGATAGCTCTTGTCGCGTTCCCTCAACGATATAGCCATTTACAAGTTCGGTCATAATTTTGTTGTG
The DNA here is from genome assembly GCA_030628245.1 of Dehalococcoidales bacterium. Taxonomy (GTDB): domain Bacteria; phylum Chloroflexota; class Dehalococcoidia; order Dehalococcoidales; family RBG-16-60-22; genus JAFGPF01. The sequence goes on along the minus strand of DAOVRI010000063.1, from coordinate 855 downwards.
AATATAGTCCTGGTCGGCTTCTTCAGGAGTAACCACGGATATGCCATATTTGGTTGAAAGAACATTGCTGTAAAAGTCAGCTTGCATAGTGAATTTTGTGCCGAGCAAACCCACTCTGCTAAATCCGAGCTTGCTTGCCGCTCTGCCGGTCTCCTCAACAATACTCAAAAGCGGGATGGGTGACCTAGCCACCACCTCGTTGAAAACTATATGCGGCGTATTTGACGCCATAAGGACAAAGTCCGCACCCGCGTGAGACAGTGAATCGATTGCTTCACAAAGGAGATTAATCACTTCGGGCAGGTTTCCTGACTCCACCAGACTAATAAACTCACCAAAGTTCAGGCTATATACAATAATCACTGGATAGCGGTACCCCATTCCCCTTTGACGACAGAGAGCAGTGATAATACGATAGTATTCCACTGTTGACTCTGGAGCCATTCCCCCCAGAATACCTATTTTTTTCATAGCTTCTCCTCTGCCCCCCCCGACACAACCTGATTATAGCAAATTGGAGTCAATTCTTAAACTGAAAGTATGCCCCAAGAGTGGTAAAATTATAAATAGCTCGATATGTATTTCCGAATGCCGGGGGGAGAGGAGGTCATACCGATGAGGAAAATCCATGTGTTGAAGCTAATCTTAATATTTGCGGCTTTGATTATGGGTGGTTGTGCTGCTCCATCTGCTCCTGCATCCGTTCCAACCTTAAGCGAAGTGCAAGAAATAAAGAACGTGATACAAACGAATGTTCAAGACACAACTGTCCAATATCTCCGAGAATCTTTCTGGAGCAAGAATGATTTCGCAGCAATTGTGGAGAACAAAGGCGAATTCACTTCTCGCCTCGTA
>DAOVRI010000056.1 GCA_030628245.1 Dehalococcoidales bacterium | reverse complement strand
GCCGGGTCACTCTTCGGGGCATATCTGTCTCTACGAACCCGAGAAGAAAATCCTGCTCTCCGGCGACCATATCCTGCCGAGAATCACGCCCAACATCAGCGTCCACCCGCAGTCTATCGAAAACCCCCTCGGCCATTATATAAAGTCGCTCCAGGAGATGAGGCAACTGGACGCCGAACTCATCCTGCCCGGCCATGACCAGCCCTTCACCGGACTCCGGTCGCGCATCGACGAGATTCTCCAGCACCACGAGCTGAGAAACCGGGATATTCTGGCGGCGATGGGGGGCCAAGCCAGAACGACCTACCAGATAGCCCGCGAAATAATATGGGGAGTTAATTCCCGGTGGCATGACCTGCCCGACTTTCATAGAAGAATGGCCGTCTTTGAAACGCTGGCTCACCTCGAGATGATGGCCGCCGAAGGCAAGCTGGACAGGTTTCCCCGGAACGGTATTATACATTACCGTCAAAACTGATATAATAAATCCAGATGAAGAAGATTGGCATCACCACTACCGTTCCCGTAGAGGTTCTGATAGCCGCCGGTTATCAGCCGATTGACCTGAACAATATCCTCGTTTCCGACCCCAATCCGGGACGCCTCATCACCATCGCCGAGAGGGCCGGCTTCCCCCTCAACTGCTGTAGCTGGATAAAGGGAATCTACGGCGTATGCATGGACAGCGGCATCCAGGATATCATCTGCGTCACCACCGGCGACTGCTCCAACACCATCATGCTCATGGAAACTCTGAAACTCAAGGGGCTGAACGCCATACCCTTCGCCTACCCGGACAGCCCCGACCACTACCTTATGCAACATACCCTGGAGGGGCTGGCAACCACGCTGGGCACCACGCTGGAAGCCGCCAACAAAGTCAGGGACGAACTCCAGTCGGCCCGTGATATCGTCCTGAAACTTGACGAGCTTACCTGGAGGGAGAATACGGCCAGCGGCTGGGAGAACCACCTCTGGCTCGTCTCCGCCTCCGACTTTAATCAGGATTTTCACAAGTACCGGCAGGAGTTGCTCAATTTACTGCAAGACTGCTCGCAGCGCCAGCCCCACCCCACCGAACAACTCAGGCTGGCCTATATCGGCGTACCATCGGTGTACGCCCGGGAGTTGTACCCCTTCATTGAAAAACATGGCGCCAGGGTGGTCTTTAACGAGGTCCAGCGCCAGTTCGCCATGCCCGAGCCCGGCCAATCGCTGGCCGAGCAGTATTCCAGCTACACCTACCCCTACTCCATCCACGAACGTCTCAGGGACATAAAAGCAGAACTGCTCCAGAGACAGATAAACGGCGTTATCCACTACGTGCAGGCGTTCTGCCATCGCGGCATCGGCGATATCATCTTCCGGGATGCCATCGACCTTCCCATACTGACGCTGGAAGGCAACGACGACTTCTTCCTGAATAGCCACATCAAGACACGTATCGAGGCCTTCCTGGACATGCTCCAGAGGAGCCGGTCCTTCCTTCGGAAAGATAAATACAGTCAGGCTCTGAAAAAATAAGCGATAAAAAATTTATTCAGGAGGCGAAAATGAAAACCAGAATCGGCATTAACGGCTTCGGACGCATCGGCCGGCTGACCCTCAGGACCATGAAACAGTACCACAAGAACGACCTGGAAGTGGTGGCCGTCAACGACCTGGCCGATACCAGGACCAATGCCCACCTGCTGAAATGGGACAGCATCTTCGGCCGCTATCCCGGCGAGGTCGGCGCCACCGAAAAAGCCATTGTCGTCGACGGCCAGGAAATTAAAGTAATATCGGAGCGCGACCCCGGTGCTATCGCCTGGAAGGACTACGGCGCCGATATCATCATCGAGTCCACCGGTCTTTTCACAGATGCCACGAAAGCTGTCGCCCATCGCAACGGCGGAGCCAAGAAAGTAATCATCTCGGCGCCCGCCAAGAACGAGGACATCACCATCGTCCTCGGCGTCAACGAAAAGGACTACGACCCCGCCAAACACAACGTTATTTCCAACGCTTCCTGCACTACCAACGGCATCGCCCCACCCGTCAAGGTGCTGAACGACAGCTTCGGCGTGAGCAAGGGACTGATGACTACCATCCACTCCTATACCAACGACCAGGTGGTACTGGACACGATTCACAAGGACCCGCGCCGGGCGCGCGCCGCCGCCCTGAACATGATTCCCACCACCACCGGCGCCGCCAAGGCCGTGACCCAGGTTATCCCGGCGCTGCAGGGTAAAATCCACGGTCTGGCTTTCCGCGTGCCGACGCCCACCGTCTCGGTTATCGACTTTGTCTGCGACCTGGAAAAAGAGGTCACGGTAGAGCAGGTCAACCAGGTCTTGAAAGCCGCCGCCGCTGGGCCGCTTAAAGATATCCTCGAGTTCTGCGAGGAGGAGCTGGTCAGCATGGATTTCAAGGGAAATCCCCACAGCTCCATCATCGACGGTCCCAGCACCATAGTCATCGGCGGGAACATGGTCAAGATACTGGCCTGGTACGATAACGAGTGGGGCTATAGCTGCCGCCTCGGCGACCTGGCCGTTTACATGGCTTCCAGGGGGCTGTAGAAAGATAATTAAAAAAAATTACCGCCACGTACATAAGTACTGATTGACAACCTATTGCGGAATTGCGTAAAATAGGAAAACTGCCTGATTACGGTGAGTTATGAAATTAGTGGTTGTTGGCTTCGGACAATGCGGCGGCAGAATAGCCGATGAGTTTGCCCGCCTTAACGGAAGAGCCCGTGGTCTACGCGGGCTACGTATTGTTACCGGCGCCTATGCGGTTAATACCGACCGCGCTGACCTTAGCGGGCTGAACACCATAAAGTCTGATTACGACCACCGCATCCTCATTGGCAACAGAAAAACCGGCGGCCATGGCGTCGGCAAAATTAACGAGCTGGGCGCCGAGATAGCCCGGGAAGACTCCGACAAGGTCATCGAGACAATAAGGAACTCCAAGCATTTCCAGGAAACAGACGCCTTCCTGTTGATTGCCGGGGCGGCGGGCGGTACCGGCTCCGGCGCGATATCGGTCATGACGCAGCAGATAAAGGAGCGCTACGTCGATAAGCCGGTCTACAATCTCATCATCCTTCCCTTTGAACATGAAGAGTCAACCGAAGACAGGACCGTCTATAACGTGGCCACCTGCCTGAAATCAAGCTACCTGGTTGCCGACGCCATATTCCTCGTCGATAACCAGAGGTACGTCAGCAAAGACACGTCCCTCAAGCATAATCTTGCCAAGATAAACACTACCATCGTGCAGCCGTTTTTTAACCTGCTCTGTGCCGGCGAGGAGATAAAGTCCAGATATATTGGCGCCAAGATACTTGACGCCGGTGACATCATACAGACACTGGTGGGCTGGACAACCCTGGGATTCGGTCGTTCCCAGGCCTCGGCAATAAAATCACTTTTTACATCGAAGCGCCACTTCCGAAACAAAGCCACGGAAACTCAGAAGGGGACTCAGGCACTGGACGAAGCTATCAGCGGACTATCGATTAAATGCAATCCCCTGGACTCAAAGAGGGCCCTCTATCTCGTTTCCGCCCCTGCCAGGGAAATCAATGTCGACCTGATAAAAGAGCTCGGCACGTATATTAAAAACATGGCCCCGGAAGCAATTATAAGAAGTGGTGACTACCCCAGGGAAAAAGGTACCATAGACGTTACCTTAGTACTCTCGGAAATGAGTGACGTGGAAAAGGTCAGGACCTACTTCACCAAAGCTATTAACCTCATTGCAGAACTCAAGAAACGCCAGGAAGGCGTGGTAAGCACACAGCGAGGGATTGACATTACGATAAAAGACATTCCCTCGCTGCTATAGTCACACTATTTAATTAGACAACCCGTCTACCGCTTGGTAAGACCCCCCTATAACCTCCACCCCGGGCAACGATTACCCGATATAAGGTTCCACCAGAACCCCTGGAGACAGCGGCATCCCATAAATTCCGAATTTTATAATTATCTGGCTATCTTGGAATAGATTTGCCAGGCCTGTTCAATGGTGTCGTCGCGCACCTTCCAGGCTTTCCCTGCATTCTCTTCACGGACCCTGGCTGCCTCATTTACAGCCGCCTCATAAGCTGCGCCGACTGCCTCTTCGGCGCTCCTGAAGGCTTCCTCAGCCCGCGTTATCACATTCTCACGAGCTTTGGCGGCTTTGGCTATCGCTTCATCCCGGTCTTTCATAGCCTGAGCCACAGTAGCCTCATAAGCTCTACTGGTCTGCTGTTCCGCCCGCTTATAGGCTTTAGCTACCTGCACTTCATTCTCATGGTAAGCCTTGGCGACCTGACGCTCGGCGTCCATGTAGGCAGCGTAAGCCCTCTCGGCTTGGCTCATAACCTCGTCAAGCGGACTTTTCGGTCGCTCTTCTACTGATACTGGAGTCTCCTCAACCTCTTCTGGGGGAGTTTCAGCTTCCAACTCTTCCGGGGGAGAGGACTTTTTGGCTCGCTCTTTCTGGTTAGCCACCAGACACCTCCTTCAATTAATCTTATTAGCTTCACAGCTCCATGGGCTTGAAATTAGTGGGTGATAAATACTGGGCCATCACTTAGTGCCAAGTATATTGCTCACCCTGTAAAAAGTCAAGCAATCTTTTCACTTCCCACAAAGGTACTTCCGTAATCTCTTGTTAATATTTTCTAAAACCCTATAAAACGGTTAAAAGGTGGCAGATTAATCCTCTTCGGCACCGTCATCTTCGGCGTCGGTCCCCCTTTTGCCCTGCTGGGATTTCTTGGCCTCGTACATCCTGGCCAGGGACTCCAGGCGCGCTTCCATTTTACCCTTGGGCTCCTTGCCTCCCCTCTTTAACCCTTTGACTATCCTATCTGCCTTCTCCGCCTTAACTTCTTCATCTACCTTGTCCACCGCCTCCGTTACGTCATCTATCGCCACTTCCGCAGCCTCAAAGGCCGCCTCCCTTTCCTCCTCGACCTTACCCAATACTTCGGTTAGAGTTTCTTCGGTCAAGGGTTTTTCCTCTTCCTTACGGCCCTTGGTCAAGGTTTTCTCATAGGCCTTGAAAGATGCCTCGGCGGTTTCCCTGGCAACCTGACCGGTGGCTTCAGCCCGGCTTATCGCTTCTTTAAAGGCAGCTATAGATACTCCGGCCGCCTCCCTGGCCACCCTGGCTGACGCTTCCGTCGCTTCCTTGACGGCTCTCACCGTTCTCTCCGCCGATTCTCTGGCGGCTTTTATCAGCGTCTCCGTTACTTCCCGCGCTGTTTTCACCGCAGCTTCAGCGGCCGTCTTGGTCTCTCTGCTTATCTCCTCAGCCCGGGCTATAGCCGCCTGGATTTCCTTCTCCGAAGACTCGGATGTCTCCCCGGTAGTGGTAATGGCGGCTTCAATAGCTTCCTGGACGACTCTCATCGACTCTTCGGCAGTTTCTTTAGCTGTCCTGCTTATCTCCTCGGCTTTAGATACGGCTTCCTCGGATTCCTTCTTTAACGTTTCAATGGCTTCCTGAGTCACTCTGGCTGCTTCCTCGGTAGTCGCTTTAGCCGCGTTACTTATCTCCTCCATTCTGGCAATAGCTTCCCGATACTCGCTGGCCGACGCCTCGGCACTATCTCTGGCTTCCGTACCTATTTCTTCGGCTTTGGAAATTACTTCCCGCGATTTCTCTATCGACTCCTCGGATGCTTCGCGGGCTGTCTGGGCAGTTGCTTCAGCCGCCTCCCGGGCTTTTCTCCCCTCTTCTTCAGCCTGAGCTATCGCCTCCTGAATCTTATTAACCGATTCCTCGGCGGTCTCCCTGGTTTCCCGGCTAATCTGCTCGGCTCTGGCTACCGCTTCCCAGAACTCCTTCGCGGATGACGCGGCGTCGTCTTTAGCTTCTTCACTTATCGATTCGGCCCTGGCTAAGGCCTCCCGTGATGCCCTTATTGAGGCCTCGGAGGCTTCTTTAGCTGTTTTTATCGCTGCGCCCGTCGCTGTCCGGGTCTCCGCGGCTATCTCTTCAGCCTTGCGCACTGTTTCCTGAGCAGCTCTTTGCGAGGCCTCGTTAGACAGCTTGGCTTCCCTGCCAATCGCTTCGACCCGGTTCATTGTTTCCTGGGACGACCTCTGCGCAGCCTCGGCGACCTCCTTGGCGACCTTGCTGATTGTCTCCGCCCTACCGGCCACTTCCCCGGCCACTCTGGCCGCAACCTCGGCGGCTTCCCGGGTCGATTTACTGGTCTTTTCAGCCCGGCTTACCGTGTCCTTGGCCGCTTTATTGGTGGCTTCGGCCGCGTCCCTGGTTTCCCGCGCCATCCTGTCAGCCCGGCTGGCAGCTTCTTTGGCAGCTTTAATTGATTCGTCAACCGTCCCCCTGGCCGTCTTGACCGATGCCTCGGCCGTACTTACCGCTTCCTGTGATGCCTCTTTCGCGGACTCGGCCGTTTTCTTGGCTTCACGGCTTACCTCATCAACACGGCTCAAGCCTTCCTGGGACAACATCAGCGCCGATTCCACCGCGTGCATCGCCTCGCCGCTTATCTTCTCGGCCCGCGCAATAGCCTCCTCAAACGCCTTCGACATTGACTGCGCGGTTTCTTGCGGTCTCCTGGCAACTTCTTCCGCCCGGCTGATAGCCTCATTGGCGGCCCTTATCGCTTCCTCGGCGGATTCCCTGGTCTCCCGGCTTATTTTCTCCACCCGGCTGACCGCTTCCTGTGCCACTCTGGATGCGGACTCGGCGGCTTCTCTGGATGCCTTGCCAATTTCTTCAGCCCGACGTGCCGCGTCCATGGCGGTTTTCGTTGATTTTTCGGCCGCTTCTCTGGCCGCCCGACTCAGCGTTTCGGCCCGGGCTACCGCCTTCTCAAAGTCACCGATATTACTCTCTATGTCTTCTTTTAACTCAGGAGACATGATTTAACCCTCTCTATATAGTCCTATAAACCAATCCCAGTATAGCATATTCTAGTATAGACTCATTAGTTTTTCAATAAATATAATTGGAGCTTCCTGAGAAATAGTTATTATGTAATACACGACAACAGTACTAAAAGATATTGTACATAATACGGAAAGAACAATTGACATTCTCATGCTATTATGCTAAAAATAGCATAACTCTATATCGTTGAGGTGTAATATGAAATTAGTGGTTGTTGGCTTAGGGCAATGCGGTGGCAGGATTGCTGATGACTTCGCCCGGCTTAACGGTAGAGCCCGCAGCCGGCGCGGAATGACCATAATTACTGGCTGTTTCGCCGTTAACACAGACCAGGCGGATTTAAGCGGGTTATCCAGTATCGGCAAAGACCACCGCCACAGGATTCTCATCGGCGGTCGCAAGACCGGCGGCCATGGCGTCGGTAAAATCAACGAGCTTGGTGCCGAGATAGCCAAAGAAGATGCCGATAAAATCGTGGACGCCATCAGGACGACCAAGAGGTTCTTTGAAACGGATGCCTTCCTGCTTGTTGCCGGCTCGGCGGGCGGTACCGGCTCTGGAGCCATTTCCGTGATAACCCAGCACCTGAAGGAGCGCTACATCGACAAACCGATATGGAACCTGATTGTTCTTCCCTTCGAGCATGAAGAATCGACCGAGGAGAGGACCATTTTCAATGTAGCCACGTGCCTCAAGTCCTGCTATTCCGTGGCCGATGCCGTCTTTCTCGTCGATAATCAAAGGTACGTCCGCAAAGACTCATCCATCCAGTCCAACATGTCCAAGATAAACAGCATGATAACCGAGCCGTTTTACAACCTGCTCTGCGCCGGCGAAGAGAAAAAGTCCCGCTACATCGGGGCCAAGCTGCTCGATGCCGGTGACATCATCCAGACGGTGGTCGGCTGGACTATTATCGGCTACGGCAAGACGCAAGCGCCGCTGTTCAAGTGGCCTCGTGAATGGAGGAGCGACTTCCGGAAGAAGGGCACGGAAATTCAGAAAGGCATCTATGCCATGGATGAGGCCATCAGCGAGCTATCCCTCAAGTGCAATCCCGCCGATTCGCGGCGCGCCCTGTACCTGGTCTCCGGTCCCGCCAAGGAAATGAACATGGACATGGTCAAGGAAATCGGCGACTACATGAGAGATATCGCCCCCGAGGCCATTATCAGGAACGGCGATTATCCCAGGGAGAGGGGCCTGGTGGACGTTACCGTGCTCCTGTCCGAGCTTAGCGACGTGGAGAAGATCAGGGACTACTACCTGAGGTCGACCGACCTTATCCCCGAGTTCAAAAAACGCCAGGAGGAAACCGAGGACAAGCTCAAGGCGCTGGATGACGTCTCCAAGGATATACCCTCGCTGCTGTAATATTTAGTAAGAAACAAGGATAAGTCCAAGAGTCCCGACTCGTCGGGACTCTTTCTTTTTTCTCTGGATATTTATTTCCACCCAGCCTAATTATTTCTTGGGTAATATTACGTTTTGAGGTATAATAAGGGCGTAAGAATATGGCTTCTCAGGTCTTTTATCGCAAGTGGCGCCCCCAACTTCTCGCCGAAGTAGTCGGGCAGGAGCATGTCACCCGGACCCTGCTCAATGCTCTGGCCAGCGAGCGCGTTTCGCACGCCTACCTCTTCTGCGGCCCACGCGGCACCGGCAAGACCAGTACCGCCCGCGGCCTCGCCAAAGCGGTCAACTGCCTTGAAAACGGCAAGGGTGAGCCGTGCAATACCTGCGACATGTGCCAGGCCATCACCGAAGGCAGGGCCCTGGATGTCATTGAGGTCGATGCCGCCAGCAATCGCGGCATTGACGAAATCAGGAACCTGCGGGAGAAGGTCAACTACGCCCCCAACCAGGCGCGCCGCAAAATTTACATCATCGATGAAGTCCACATGCTCACCAAGGAAGCCTCCAATGCCCTGCTTAAGACGCTGGAGGAGCCACCGTCTCACGTTATCTTTATCCTGGCGACCACCGAAGCCCACAAGCTCCTGCCGACCATCCTGTCGCGTTGCCAGCGCTTCGACTTTCACCGCCTCTCACAAGCAGACATGCTCCCCAGACTATCCCACATCTGCGAGAACGAAGGCATCACCATCGGGCCGGAGGCGCTGAGGCTTATCTCCCGGGCTGCGACGGGGAGCCTGCGCGACGCCGAAAACCTGCTGCAACAGATGATGACCTATTACGGCAACGAAATTTCCCTCCAGCAGGCGCAGACTCTCCTCGGCATCTCCGGTGACCAGCGCGCCGGTGAACTGGTAAAAGACATCGTTAATAAAGATATTGCCGCCGGAGTCGCCACCATCAACAACGTTAACAACGACGGACTCGACCTGCGCCAGTTCAATCGTGACGTGGTGGAATACCTGCGGGTGCTGCTCCTCGTTAAGACCGGCTCCAGCGAATCTATCGAACTTACCGCCGAGGATATCAAGGAACTCAAGGAACTGGCAACCAGGGCTCCCCTTGCCCAGATACTTAAAGCCATCAAGCACTTCGGCCAGCTCGACCTGGGGCTTGATAACTATTCCACCCTGCCTCTGGAGCTGGCCCTGGTCGACTGCACCCTGCCCGCGGCGGAAGAGAAAGAAGAGTCTATCCGCCAGCCCGAACCCGAACCGGCGGCCAAAAAGACACCCCCCAGAGCTACCCCGCCGCCCCCCGAACCTGAAGTCGCCCAACCCGAGGAGAAAAAAAAGCCGGAACCGGAGCCGGAACCGGAGCCGGAACCGGCGGTAGCCGAGCCGGTCGCCAAAGAGGAACCTGTACCCTCGAAAAAACTGGAACCTTCGACCGCCGCTACCGATGTCAGTCCCACGGCGGACAGTGGTACCATCGAACAGCTCCAATCGCAGTGGAGTAAAATTATAAATGAAGCGCCGGAAGGCATGGGTAAGACCCCGGCCGCCGCCCTGCTCCGGAGCGCCCGTCCAAAAGAAATTAATGACGATATCATTGTTCTATCCTTTAAATATCCTCTTCACAAAGAAAATATGGAGAAACTTGATAATCAAAAGATAGCTGAAAAAATCGTG
>DAOVRI010000008.1 GCA_030628245.1 Dehalococcoidales bacterium | reverse complement strand
ATACGCAGGACGAACTTGCCGCCGGCGTGGCGGGCCATGAGCCAGTTGAACATGGCCGTGCGGATACCGCCCACATGGGGACGGCCGGTGGGACTGGGGGCGAAGCGGACTCTAACGGGCTGGGGCATGGCTAACCTTCCTTACGAGCGGTACTCCACCATTTTAGCATGGGGGGTGAAAAGATACTAGAAGAAGCTTTTTGAGGGGAAACAATGCGAGGGTGGATTTGGGGGGAGACGGCCTGGAATTGTTTTTATGGTTATGTTAAGCGTGAGGGTGTCAATCTATCCCCCTAGCCCCCTTCCTTTGTTAAAGGAAGGGGGAATATTTACAAATAGAATAGCGCTTATTGTTTCTTTTTTATAAAGAGGCCAGTGCCGTGAATGACTGAAAATACGCCGCCTCCTTTAACCAACCAAGGGGGTAAAGGGGGGAGCCGGCTTTGGGTTGTTTTTGGAAGTTTATTATTGTAAAGTGGGGGGGTTTGTCGCGGGGGGGGGCGAATTTCTTGATAACTTATCGAAACTATTATACGAGCAATTTTTTAAATCATCAATAAATTTATCAAACATTTTCACCTTATTACTTTCCTCAATATCAGTTTCGCTCAGAATGTAACTTCCATCGGTATCAATTTCAACTATCGCTCGGCCCTTTTTAGCAGGATTTGCTATTGTAAGCGTACTATCTTCGTCAGGAGTGATAAAAAAAACCTTAATGTGATTTGTTAATTCGTAATTTTTCATCTTTAGCTTCCAGTAAGCCGTTTGCGTGATTCTTTCTCGCAGAGTTACTTTACTTGAAAGGACGGCTATGACTTCATAAGTTATGGGGTTATAAATAACTAAATCTACATCAGGTGTATGAAATCCAAATTTACCAAAATCAATTGACAAATTCTTTTTAACATGTTTCAATTCGGTCGACAAATTTTCAGGTTTTGTTCTTTCGAATTTCTTACCCTTGACTATTTTCAGCCCTATATTTGTTATTTCATCATTAATAATATATAAGATTAAACTCTCTAGTGCATTGCCCTTGAACCCTTTCCACGATTGCTCATGGTCTATACCCTCAAATTCTTGCTCATGCTGCTCTTTAGCTTCCTTCAAGATGTTTGATATATGTCTATATGCTTCAGCACCATATTTTGCTTTCTTTTCCTCATATATTTTTACTAAATCTTCAATATTCATTATCCATCCCCTTTCATCTCTCATACCTTGCCCATTTAATAGTCCGAGGTTTATGCTCAACTTCCTTATGAACCGATTTTCTTACAATTATCAAGTACTTAAATCCTCTCAGATAGAAGTTGAACCTTCTTGCCCTATTCTGCCATACACCGGTGTTAGAGGATTGACCCCTTCTAGAAACACAAATAATGTCTACCGGCTCAAAGTGACTACACAACCTCTCATATATCCTAAGACCTACAGGAGTGAACATTTTCTTGACCCATTGGTCACCAATTAACCAGCCTAATACCTTCCCTTCTTTTAGAATCCTATGGGATTCTTTCATTACTTTCTCTAATTCATCGTAAAACTCTTCTGATTCACTTGAGATATTACCTATGTTTTTTGGCTCTTCATTATACTTAATGTTGTCACCGTACGGGCTGTCAATAAACACCATATCAACCGAATCATCTTCAAGAGGTATATTTCTGGCATCATTTTTTGCAATATCTTCTCTTGTCGGATGTATGTCATACCCGATTGCTCTTCTGTTTTCTTCTTTACATACATCTATGGTTGTTCCACTTCCACACATGGGATCAACTACCAAGTCCCCAGGGTCTGTATACCTCCAAACCATGTTGTATATTATTAGCGCAGGAGTAACGCCGGCATATCTATTGTTTCCTTTAGGTGTCAAACCATAACTTTGTCTTGGAAAATCCCAGAACGTTGTTGCTTCAATTAGAGGGATCTCTTCTTCAATATCTATCTTAGCGATACTATTCTTGATAGCTTCTATTTCTTCGTATAGCAGATTTCGTGATTTTGAATCCTGTGTTTCTTCTGTAAAATCCATCTTTATCGATGAATTCATGAAAGTGTTAAGAAGCTCTCCTAATTTACCTTTTAAGATGGGCCTATTCCTTTTTACAGCTAGTTTATTTAATATTTTCTTAGCATTACTTACTCGAATCTCATCTCCAACACTTTCAATTCTTACTTGGTAAGGGTATTTTCTATTAAAAATACCAGATTCTACGTTAAAAAAGCCTTCTGAGGCAGCTTTGAACACGCCGTATATTACATCAGTATCAATGTTATTGAGGAAAAGAAGGTCACCCTTCCTGATTCTTATTACTATTGGTCCGTAGGCTTTTTCTGTAGCAAACACCTTTCTATTGAAACATTCTTCTTCCGTATCACTGGTACAAGCGAACAGAAAGCCTCTGGTCAACACTTTTTCATTATTCTCTACTTTCATCACATCTGTTTTAATAACCATTCTTTAAATACATTCCTCTTTTTCCCAAATTATAACACAACTTACGTTTACTAATAAGGGAGGTAAAGGGGCGGGGTTACCTCTCTCTGCGCGCTCACGTTTTGTTTTTCTTTATTTCACGATATAATTAATATATAAGGATTAACCAATCAGGGAGTCGCGGGAGGTGAGCCATGGCAGAAGACAGGATAGTACCGGGCGGGAAGGGCAGGAAGGACGTTACAGTGGTGGTGAGCCGGAACGTGTACCCGGGGCATGAGCGGGAGTATGACGACTGGGTGCGGCGGCTGGTGGAGGCGGCTAAAGAAGCCCCCGGCAACAAGGGCGTGACGATGCTGATACCGGAGCCGGGCAAGTCCGGGCTGTACCACGTCGTTTTACGCTTCGCGGACGAGAAATCCGTGCATATCTGGGAAACCTCCTATATCCGCCAGAAGCTGTCGCACGAGGCGGACACCTTCTCCCGGAGGAGCCGGCAGGAAGCGACCGGCCTGGAGACGTGGTTCTCCATACCGGAATGCCCTGAGCTGGAGACACCCCCGCGATGGAAAATGTTCATCGTTACCTGCATAGCGGTATATATAGTGGCATCAATTATCGTACCTTTGCTGGATATTATCTTCGAAGGAGCGAATTTTTTCCTGCTCAATATCCTGACGACCGTACTACTGGTGGGCGTTCTAACGTGGGCGGCAATGCCCTGGTTCAGTCGGTACGTCTTCCGAAAGTGGCTGTATAAGTAAGATTTTTTAACCTCACCCCCGTATAAAGGACAGGGGCGGATTGCTTCACTGCGCTCGCAATGACAGATACGTCTATCCGGGCGGGGCGGGGGGCATCTCCTGATAAAGGGCCTCGTGGGCTTTCTTGAGCCAGTCCGGGATATCTATATTCTGGGGGCACTTCTCCAGGCATTCTCCGCATTCGGTACACTGGTCGGCGCGCTGGTCAGGAGGAAAGAACGGGCTGTTATACATAAAGCGTCCCGTACGCACGTCGTCGTACATGACGGCGTCGTTATACAGCTGAAAGACGCGGGGAATTTCCACGTTATTGGGGCAGGGCATGCAGTAGCGGCAGTTGGTGCAGGGGACGGGACTCAGGCCTTTAAAGGCTTCACGGACTCCATCGTATAATTTCAGCTCGTCGGCGGAAAGATTACCCGCTTCGTAGCGATCGGCGAGAGCGACATTTTCCACGACCTGCTCCATGGTGCTCATGCCGCTGAGGGCGACCGAGATTTCCGGCTGGTCCCATATCCAGCGCCAGGCCCACTCGACGGCTTTAAGCTGCCGGGGGGCGCCCGCCCATACCTTAGCCACAGGCTCCGGGGGCTCCTTGCTGAGCTTGCCCCCGCGGAGGGGTTCCATGACGACCACGGCAATTCCCTTGCCGGCAGCATATTCCACGCCACGACGGCTGGCCTGCTCGTTGACGTCCATGTAGTTGTACTGGACCTGCGAAAGGACCCAGTTATCGTAGGCGTCCACGATTTCTTTAAAGACCTCGTACTCATCGTGGAAAGAAAAGCCGAGTCGGCCGATACGGCCTTTAGCCATCTGCTCTTCGGCCCACTTGAGCACGCCGAAGTCCCGCACCTTAGTCCAGCCCTCTTTGTCAAGTCCGTGCAGGAGGTAAAAGTCAATCATGCCGATATCAAGTTTTTTAATCTGCTCACCGAGAATACGGTCGAAGTCCTCATACTTCTCCACCATGCGGGCGGGCAGCTTGGTGACCACCTTCATTTTCTCGCGGTATCCGTCCTTGAGAGCCCTGCCGACCACCACCTCGCTGTTGCCCATGTGGTACATGTAGGCGGTGTCGATATAGTTGACGCCGTTATCCGCGGCATAGCGAATCATGCGGATAGCCTCGGGTTCGTCGATTTTCGCATGGTCTTCATTAATTACCGGCAGGCGCATGGCACCGAAGCCCAGCACCGATACTTCCCAGTCGAGCTTGCCGAACTTGCGATACTTCATAGGTTTCTCCCTGTAATGAAATTGAGCGGGTAAGCGATATATCGTAATACCTCTATAAATATTTTGCCATGTTTTAATTTGAGATGCAAACATTGGGGGGGAAAAGTTATCAAAAAGGAGCGGGTTAAAGGCCTATTTCAAGTGTTCAGACATGAATCTGCCAACTCCTGTAAGCATATCCTTCACTTGTTCAGTACTATATTCATCGAAGTGACCATGGTCAGCATAGTCACGTAATTTATTCGAGACTTCAATCTCCCTTTGCTGAAGCCGATTATAAACATCCTTATCAGCAAGTTTTTGGTTTAGAGAACTAATATTGTCATCAGATTTAACTAACACACCATTATTATTACATATTCGCCTAAGACCATCTTCAAGTACTGCACCAATCAGTGAAGCTGCGGGGTCTTTGTAACCATTATCCAATAGATATTGAGCCATACCTAGAAAGTCACTGAACACTTCAGCAGAAACGAGTGTTTCAACTTTCTGAAGATATCCTCCTGCAATATCATCTTTAGCTGCTTGAAGAACTGCCAATCCCCCCATGGTATCATCATAGATAGATTCGCGACAATTCTCTTCAAATAAATTACGGTAAACATACTCGGAAGGAAGGGTATTTAAAAAGGCTAAAGAACTTGTACGCCACTGGAGAAATAGACTGACTTCTACACGATTATAATAACTCACACCCTCAATACGCTCATTATGTCTTGTTGCACAAATTTCTCCACCCATGCTGATTAGACTATCTAGTCTCTGCAATATTTTATCAATAGCCATTTATCCCACCTCCTTCATTCTACCACCTTATTGCAACCCCCTACCCTATTTCCCTCAGCACCCGGGCAAGGTCGGGGGGGAGGGGGGACTCAAACTCCACGTACTGGCCCGTTGACGGCAGGTGGAAGCCGAGTTTGCTGGCGTGCAGGAACTGCCGTGAAAGGTGCGGCGATTTCACGCCGTAGGTAACATCACCGACCACCGGAAAGCCGATAGCCGCCAGGTGCACCCTTATCTGGTGGGTGCGTCCCGTTGCCGGCTTAATCTCCAGCAGGGTACAGTCGCCGACATACCTGACGACACGGTATTCCGTACGCGCCTCCCGACCACGGGAGACCACCGCCATGCGCTGTCGGTTCCGGGGGTCGCGCCCGATGGCCGCCTCAATAATGCCGCTCTCCGGGGTCAGCTTTCCCCTGACCAGCACCAGGTAAGACTTGGCTACGGAACGCGACTTAAACTGCTCCGATAGATTGGCCTGGGTTACGCGGTTTTTGGCTACCAGGAGCAAGCCGGAGGTGTCCTTGTCCAGGCGGTGCACGATGCCGGGTCGTCCCGATTCATCGGGATTCTCCGCCAGTCCGGGCAGGTAACTCAGGACGGCATTGGCGAGGGTATACCCCGGGTGGCCCGGGGCCGGGTGCACCGCCAGTCCGGCCGGCTTATCCACCACCAGCAGGTCGGCGTCCTCATAAATGATATTCAGGGGTATGTCTTCAGGAGTCAGCCGGCTGGGCAGCTCGGGGGGTATGGTGATATGTACGCCATCACCGGCGTTCAGCTTGAGGCTCGATTTAGCCGGAAGACCGTTTACGGTAATAAGGCCATCGGCGATGAGCTTCTGGGCATGGGTGCGTGAAAGCTCGGGGCATTTCTCCCCGACGAACCTGTCCAGGCGAGCCCCTGAAGTATCGGCGATAAAACTATACTTACCGGTCATTCCTTTTTAACGGCTGTTTTGGTGAGGAAAATGAGGCAGAAGGCGATGATGATAGCACCGACGACAGCCGAAGCGTCGGCGACATTAAATACCGGCCAGATTTTGAAATCGAGAAAATCGGTAACATGACCGATGCGGAGGCGGTCAATCAGATTGCCAATCGTGCCTCCCATCACCAGACCTATACCCGTCCGGACCAGCATACTATCGTAAAAAGACCAGCGGCTACGCATGAAAAATATGAGGACCAGAATAACAACAATGCCGATAATAGCGACTATCGTCAGTGTCAGGGAGTGGTCTTTAAACAGGCCGAAAGAGGCCCCGGTATTCTGGACATGAAGAATCTGGAAGAACCCGACATCGTTAATCGACTGCCCGAAGGCGAGATTGGTCCTGATCCATGTCTTACTGAGCTGGTCGGCGAGAACAACGAGCAGGACAATGCCGCCGAAGACCACGTCCCGCCACTTATCTCGGGGGCGGTGGTGTACCTTTTGCATTCTTCGCCAGCAACGCCTTACAATTTATACACAAAGATGCCTGCGGCAGCGCCTCCAACCGCTCGGTGGCGATAGGCTTACCGCAATTATCACACATTCCGTAGGTGCCCTTCTCAAATTTATCCAGGGCATGCTCTATTCCGGCCAGTTCCCGCCGGATGCGATTCTCCAGGGCCAGTCGCTTCTCCAGCTCCAGAGTCTCCGTGGCTTCCTCCTCGCGCTTGCCGAAGGGACTGCCCTCCCGCCGTTCATCAGAAGTGGAAGCACTCGCCTGTGACTGCACCATTTCCTCGGTCAGGCGCTTGTGCTCGCTCTCCAGTTGCTCACGCTGTTTCTTGAACTTAGCAGTCATTTCCCCCTCCGTCAGCCTCCTCACCGAACTTGAGAAAGGCATTTTCTAGTCCCTGCCCACCTGATTAAGTATGTATGCTATTATACACTAAAAACAAAAAAAGAAAACAGTGAAGGGCAGCAGGCCAGTACTATGATACCCTTAGCTGGCAAACAGAACTCGCCGCCTGCCCGCGCCAAGGGCCGGCAACAAGAATGAAGGTCATTTCCTCCGTAGCCACCAAAGGATAAAACATACCATCAGTGTAAACCATTTATTTCGTTTGGTCAATGGGTTAATGTGATATTTTTCAGGGAAAATAGTACTACAGATATATTATGAAGAAGAGAATTGCTCATTCATCGAAAATAAACAGCTCTTCGATAGTAGTCTGCAAGGCCCGGGCGACCCCGTAAGCCAGCCGCAGCGAGGGGTTATATTTTCCCTGCTCCAGAAAGATGATAGTCTCACGCCTGACGCCAACCATCCCGGCCAGCTTTTCCTGCGTCAGATTATGTTTGGCCCGATATTCCTTAATTCTGGTCTTCATCGTAATCAATCAGCCTTCAGCCACAATGAAACAGCATTATCAGTATTCTCTATAAGGTGATATAAATATTTACGAGGAATTGCCGACCAGCCCGATGATAAAAAGTACCAGACTGCCAATAAGTCCTACCACCAGCGCCAGTGGTGCCAGTATGACGGCGATAATAAAAAACACGGGCTCTTCGACGCCGAACAGTCCGCTCAAGGCATTGTGCAGGAAGACACTGATGATAAAAGCCCCGACGGACATTCCAACTACCCAAAAGAACTTCTTCAGCAGCTTCAATCGCTTCTCGGTCATCTTGGGCTCGGCGCGGTCGTAGAAAAGGTAAGACAGCAGGTAGACCAGCCCGGCGGACAGGAAGAGAGCAGCCAGAACCTGCACGGTATCAGGTCCCTCGGTTAGAATGACAGTGAAGGGCAGCATCAGGATAGCCGTAGCCGCGGCAAAAAAGATAAAACCGTTCCGTACGGCTTTAGCGGTATTTTCCTTCACCCTTTCATCTACCGGCGGCAATTTTCTCTTTCTTATCAGAGACCACAGTTCGCGGTGACTCATAATGAGCGTGCCCACTACCAGGGCCACGGCTACGTAGTAAGCCTCCACGGCTATGAGAAAAATCGTCACCACCAGCGCCACAATGAGAATCGTCCAGGACAATTTCTTCATTTCCGTTCCCCCTGACGTTAGATATCTCTAACGTTACATATATCTAACATACACCCTTTTTAAGAGTTCTGTCAATAGTTTTTAGGGCTTTTTAGAATTTTTTTATTTTTAGTTGATAGTTTAGCCAAATCCCATCAAAGTTGGGGGATTACCCCCATAAACAATAGGTGATAACCATCTCCGTCTTTACTCCGTCAGGATGTAGTATCTAATCGGGAACTATTTAATTATTGCCTTGATTGAACCCTCTTCGAGAGACGTGGCAGGCTATGACTGTGGTGAATCGAGGGAATGACAGGAAAGAATTAATAAATGAAAAAACTGATTATACAAAAAGGCAACGTCCAGAAAGCCAACCTCGCCGCTCCCTCTCCTCGTGCCGATACCGGAGGACAGATGAAAAAGCTATCAACACCGACCCCACTAGCTACGAGTTCCATAAAAGACGAGTTTTTCAGTCTTAGAGAAGCCGCTTCGGCAGTCCAGCGGATACGACAAAGCGCCCAACATGAACTGGAGCTGGCCAGAAAAATGAGGGCCGACGCCCAGAGATACCAGCAGGAAACAGCCACGAAAGCACGAAGCGAAGCGCAGCAGCTTATTCTCCGGACCCGACTGGCAACACAGAGAGAAATCGAAGAGCTGATTCGCCAGGCCGGCGAAGAGACACAAAAGTTACTGGCGGATATACGCATGATACGAATCACTGCGCAGGAAGAACTGGCCGCGGTAAGTAAATTTACCGATGCCGCCAAGCTTTCTTCCATGTCCCTCACCATCAAAGGGAATCACAAAAAGCCCGAGGGGAAAAAGAAGAAGCAGCTAGCCGCCGTGAAATAACGGAGTGTTCCGCCAGCTACCCGCCAGCCCGCGGCGAGGCTTTAATTAGCCTCGCCATCGTTTTTTCAGGCATGAATTAATTCTTAGTCTGTTGACTTTTTTGCTATTTTTTCCACCGCCCCATAATGAGAATAATCGAGGCGGAGAGGTTTTTGAGAGGGGCGAAGTCCCCTCTCGCTGCGTACTCCCCTGTGGAGATTGATAAGGATTGAAAATCCCCCTGTGTCCCCCCTGCCTTCGCCGGAGCGCCTGCCCGCCGCACGAGGCTTCGGCAGGCGGGGCTACGCGCAGGCAGGGGGGGAAAAGATAACTAGGGGGGCAGGGTCTAGAGAAAATAAAATAATTTAATACCGGCAGAATTTTAACATCATTTTGTCTTGCATCTTGCGCAAAACCATGCTATAATAAGACTGCCAAGATAAGAATAGCAATATAGTGAAGTGGGTTTGATTCCCACTTTTTTGTTACTTTAATTGAATAAGTATATCGGAGGTTTTCATCCGAAATGAAGAGCGATTTTTTGCTCGCCATTACACAGCTTTCGGCGGAGAAGAATCTGCCGAAAGACGTGGTACTAACCGCCGTCGAGGCGGCACTGGTATCGGCCTATAAGAAGGACACCTTCGCCTCCAACCAGAATATCGCCGTTAAAATTAACCCCAACAGTGGTAAGGTCGAAGTATGGGCTGAAAAAGAAGTGGCTGAGACACCTGCCGACCAGCATTACGAAATTTCCCTGAAAGAGGCGAAAAAGCTCAAAGAGGATGCCCAGATTGGCGACGCTATCATGGTCGAGTCTACGCCGGCCAATGCCGGACGTATTGCGGCGCAAACCGCCAAGCAGGTTATCCTGCAACGCCTCCATGAAGCGGAGCACAGCGCCATCTTTGAAGAATACGCCGACAAGGAAGGGGAGGTTGTCAGCGGGGTGGTCCAGCGCTTTGAAATGGGACAGGTGAATATCGACCTGGGCAGAACCGAAGCCATCCTGCCGACATCCGAGCAGGTACGCACCGAGCGATACCGCGTCGGCCAGCGTCTCAAGGTCGTCCTCTTACAGGTGGCGCGCACCAGCAAGGGACCCAGAGTAATCGTGTCCCGCTCTCACCCGGAGCTGCTGCGCCGACTCTTCGAGCTGGAGGTCCCGGAGGTATATAACGGAACCGTGGAGATAAAGTCCATCGCCCGCGAAGCCGGCTTCAGAAGCAAGATAGCCGTCGCCGCCAAGCAGGGAGGCATCGACCCGGTGGGTTGCTGCGTCGGCCTGCGCGGCATCAGGATACAGAACATCGTCAGCGAGCTGAACGGCGAAAAAATAGACGTCGTCCAGTGGAACGACACCCCGTCTACGTTTATCGCCAACGCCCTGAGCCCGGCGCACATCGTCAGCGTGGGACTGAATGAAGAGGAGCAGGCCGCTACGGTAATCGTCCCGGATAAACAGCTGTCTCTGGCCATCGGTAAAGAGGGACAAAACGCCAGGCTTGCCGCCAAGCTTTCCGGATGGCGCATCGACATCAAGAGCGCTTCCATGGCCGAAGCCGAGAAGCTCGAAGCGGCCAAGGCGGCACCCGAGGCAGCGGAAGAAGAAGCCAAAGCAGAAGTAGAGGAAGCCATCGAAGCTGTGGCGGAGGGGGCTGTCCCCGAAGAGATACCGGCTGACCTGGCCCTTCCGGGTGAAGAGCTGGAACTCGCTGAGGAACCTGCCGCAGAAGAGGCAGAGGCAGAGCCGGTCAAGGAAGAGATACTCATGCCGCCGCCAATCCTCCTCGAGCAGCAGGGGGGCGACGGCAAACCACAGCTGAGATTCGCCGAAGATATTATGGCACCCAGACGGACCAAGGCCGCTGCCAAAACAACCAAATCAAAGAAGAAAAAGAAGGGTGCCTACGCCAAGGATACCGGCGAGGACGGCGTAAAAGCCAGAAAAGCCCGCCGCGACTTTACTGTTGAGGAGGATGAAGAAGATTTCGAGTAGTCGCCCCGGTTCAACAAGGCCGGTACCCCAGCGGACCTGCGTGGCCTGCCGCCGGGTAA
The DNA here is from genome assembly GCA_030628245.1 of Dehalococcoidales bacterium. Classification (GTDB taxonomy): domain Bacteria; phylum Chloroflexota; class Dehalococcoidia; order Dehalococcoidales; family RBG-16-60-22; genus JAFGPF01. The sequence goes on along the minus strand of DAOVRI010000008.1, from coordinate 6,681 downwards.
AAGCCAAGAGGGAGCTTGTCCGCCTGGTACGTACGCGCGGGGGTAACATTGAAATCGATGTCGCCGGTAAAAAGGAGGGGCGGGGTGCCTACATCTGCCCGGAACTGGAATGCTGGGAAAGGGCATTAAAAGGCAAGCAACTGGAACACACTTTACGGAGCAATCTTACTCAGGATAACCGCGAACAGCTTATCAGAAGCGGAAAAGACCTGCTGAAGGAGTTAGCTAGTGGCTAGGGCCAGCAAACAAGAGAATACGGTCGAGCCGGCGGCGAAAAAAACCGCCAAAGAACCGGCAAAGACCAAGGTGCCTGTAATTGATATTCCGCGCTCCATAGGCGTCAGGCAGCTGGCCGATATGCTACAGGTAGATTCCATTCTCGTTATCAAGCAATTGATGCGCAACGGCATCATGGCCAACATCAACCAGGTGATAGACTATGATACGGCCGCCACCATCGTGACCGGTTTCGGATTCAAAGCGCGTCTCAGGCCGTTGAAAGACCAGCAGATGGCAAGCGCCGCCGAAGAGAGCAAGAAACTCAAACGGCGCTACGGTAAAGAAGCCGAGAATTTGCAGCCGCGCCCACCGATAGTGACGGTTATGGGGCATGTCGACCACGGCAAGACCAAACTGCTTGACGCCATCAGGCAGACCAACGTGGTGGACTCGGAGGCGGGAGGCATTACCCAGCACATCGGCGCTTACCAGGCAACGATAGACGGACATAAAATTACCTTCCTGGATACTCCCGGTCATGAAGCCTTTACCGCCATGCGGGCACACGGAGCCAATATTACCGATGTCACCATCCTGGTAGTCGCCGCCGACGACGGCGTCATGCCGCAGACTACCGAAGCGATAAACCACGCCCGGGCTGCCGAAGTACCTATCGTCGTGGCCATCAACAAAATCGACAAAGATAATGCCAACCCGAACCTAGTAAAACAGCAGCTGACCGAAGCGGGGCTGGTTATCGAGGAGTGGGGCGGCAATATCGTATGCGCGGAAATCTCCGCCAAAGAGAAAACGGGCATCAAGGAACTGCTGGAAAGCGTCCTGCTGGTGGCGGAAATGGAAGAGCTCAAGGCGAACCCTTCTCAGCTGGCTGCCGGAGTGGTTATTGAAGCCAAGATGGACAAGAACCGCGGGCCGCTGGCAACGATATTGATACAAACAGGGACGTTGAAAGAAGGCGATACGGTAGTCGTCGGCAGTACCTGGGGCAGGGTAAAAGCCATGTTTAACGACGTGGGCAAGCGGATAAAGAAGGCCGAGCCATCCACGCCCGCCGAAGTCCTGGGGTTAAACGACGTACCGCAGGTCGGAGACACTCTGACGGCCGTAAACGATGAACGTCACGCCCGGGCCCTGCTCGCCAGGAACCGGGCGGAAACGGAGAAAAAAGCTGCCCAGGCAGGGAACTCGGTCAACCTTAATACACTTTACGACCAGATAAGCGCCGGCAAAGTAAAAGACCTCAATGTCATTCTCAAGACGGATGTCCAGGGCAGCATCGAACCTATCAGAAGCTCCCTGGAACAACTGGGCACGGATGAAGTCAAGGTCAGGATTATCCACAGCGGCACCGGTAATATCACCGAGAGCGATGTCATGCTGGCCATGGCCTCCAACGGACTAATCATCGGCTTTAATGTCAGCGTCGCGGAAGGCGCGCGGCGGCTGGCCTCTACCAGCGGCGTGGACATCCGTCATTATAACGTGATTTACACCCTGGCCGATGACCTGGCCAAGGCATTGAAGGGCATGCTCGAACCAACCTATGTCGAGGTTATCGACGGGCGCGCCGAAGTCAGGGCGGTCTTCTCGGCCGGTAAAGGCGCCAAGGCAGCCGGTTCATACATCACCGACGGCAAGGTAGTCCGTAACACATCCGTCAGGGTACTAAGAGGCAAAGAAGTATTAAGCGAATCGACGGTGAGCAGTCTGAAACGCTTTAAGGATGATGCCAAAGAGGTAGCCGCCGGCTATGAGTGCGGTGTGGGCATCAAGGACTTCAACGATTTTGAGGTCGGTGACACGCTGGAATTCTATAGAATGGAAAAATCCGGGTAATAACTGATATCCGGGATTCAGGTCATGGCACATCGCATCGAACGCGTAAATACCCTCATTCGACGGGAAATCAGCGAATTGATTCAGCACCAGCTGAGAGACCCGCGACTCGACGAATTCGTCGCCGTAACCGAGGTTGATACCTCTTCGGACCTCAAATACGCCAAGGTATTCGTCAGCTGTTTCGGCGGGCAGCAACATGAACAGAAGATTCTGGGAGTGCTGAACGCCGCCTCCGGTTTCCTGCGCTCCGAGCTGGCTAAAAACGTGAGTCTGCGGCGTATTCCCGAATTAAGCTTTCACTGGGACAACTCCATCGAGCACGGCGACCGCATACTGCGGCTCATCGACCAGGCCAGCGCTGAGTATAAGGACTGACCTTGGACGGCATACTGAACATCAATAAACCCCCGGGCAAGACCTCGTTTGGCGTGGTGGCTATGGTGAAACGCCTGAGCGGGGAGCGGCGCGTGGGCCACGCCGGAACGCTGGACCCTGACGCCACCGGAGTCCTGCCGGTCTGTCTCGGCCGGGCCACCCGTATCGTCGAGTTTCTGGTAGATACCACCAAGGTATACCACGCCGAGATTGAGATGGGTACAGCCACCGATACTTACGACAGCAGCGGCCAGATTACCGGTCGGGGAGACCCCTCAAAAATCGACCGTGTTAAAGTGGAGTCGGCCCTCGGCGCGTTCCGGGGTTCCATCCGGCAGACCCCGCCGATGTACAGCGCCGTGAAGCACCAGGGAAAACCTCTTTACGAGCTGGCACGGGCCGGTATCGAGGTCGAGCGGAAAAGCCGCACGGTGGAAATCCACCGCCTGGAACTGGTCGACTGGAAATCGCCGGTAGCCACTGTGGAAGTGGAATGCGGCAAAGGCACCTATATTCGCTCGCTGGCCCACGACCTGGGGCAGTCACTCGGCTGCGGCGCCCATCTCAAGAGCCTGGTCCGCACCCGGTGCGGGCTCTTCGATATCAAGGACGCCGTTACCATGTCCGGGCTGGAAGAAGCCTTCCGCCACGGATACTGGGAGTATTTCGTCCACCCTATCGATAGCGTTCTCCAAGACTTAAGTGCGGTGGTCGTGGATGATGCCGCCGAGGAAGCCATCAGGAACGGGCGTCCCGTGGCCCTCGAAAAGGTGATTAACGGCAGTTCCCGGCAAAAATACTGCCGCGCCTATGCCGTAGACGGGCGCTTCCTAGGCATCCTCCGCCACATCCCTGATAAAGATATCTGGCAGCCTAAAAAGGTGCTTATTTGATGCGCTGAAAATGCGGATATCTTTATTATAATCATTATTAGGGAACCTATCCCCCTTTATCCCCCTTCCCTTGGGTATCTGTGACCTGCTCGCCGAATAAATTCTTTGGCAGGCGAGAGCTTTAGCGCAAGCAGGCCTGGGTGGGAAAAGATAACAAACGAGGGGCTGCGGGGTAAGGCAATCCTTGCCTGGAAGGACAAATAAATGTAAAAGCAACTACTCATAAGTCTTGACAGGCTGTGCCCAAAGGGGGTATAGTTCAAATCGGTGCTTGACAGAACCCAGACATTACACTAGACTCTACAGCATTATCTTTTTGGAAGGGGGAGACATTAGAACATGGGTAAAATAAACGTTGCTATCATCGGCGCAGGTAACTGCGCCTCATCACTGATTCAGGGTGTTCACTACTATCAAAATGCCAAGGAAGACGAATTCGTACCGGGACTTATGCATGTCAACCTAGGCGGCTATCACATCAGCGATATCAATTTCGTGGCCGCCTTCGACGTCGATAAAAACAAGGTCGGCAAGGACCTGGCGCAGGCAATCTACACCAAGCCGAACAACACCTTCAAGTTCTGCGATGTACCGGAGATGGGTGTTAAGGTTGAAAAGGGTATGACCCACGACGGACTGGGCAAGTACCTCTCGCAGATAATTCAGAAAGCCCCCGGACCCACGGCGGATATCGTGAAAATCCTGAAAGAGACCAAGACCGACGTCGTCATCAACTACCTGCCCGTGGGCAGCGAGGAAGCCACCAAGTGGTATATCGAGCAGGTACTGGCTGCGGGCTGCGGTTTCGTCAACTGCATTCCGGTATTTATCGCCAAGGAAAAGTACTGGCAGAAACGCTTTGCCGACAAGGGTCTGCCCATCATCGGCGACGACATCAAGTCGCAGGTCGGCGCCACCATTACCCACCGCCTGCTGGCCCGGCTTTTCCGGGACAGGGGTGTCAAGCTAGAGCATACCTACCAGCTGAACTTCGGCGGTAATACGGACTTTCTCAATATGCTGGAGCGGGAACGGCTGGAATCCAAGAAGATATCCAAGACTAACGCCGTTACCTCCCAGCTGGATTACGAGATGGACCCCGATGACATCCACGTAGGCCCGAGTGATTACGTACCCTGGCTGAAGGACCGCAAATACTGTCACATCAAGATGGAGGGGCGCACCTTCGGCGATGTTCCGCTAACAATCGACATGAAAATGGAGGTATGGGACAGCCCGAATTCAGCCGGGGTTGTCATTGACGCCCTGAGGTGCTGCAAGCTCGCCCTGGATAACGGACTCAAAGGAGAACTAACGGCACCGTCAGCCTACTTCATGAAGTCGCCGCCGATTCAGTACACCGACGATGAGGCTCATAAGATGGTAGAAGATTTCATTAAGGCCACCGCCCGGCCTGATGCCATAGCCAAACCACCACAAAAGCAGGAGGCTACCAAGTAGCTACCGATGAAGATAGCGCTGGTATCACCTTACGACTTCGCTTACCCCGGAGGCGTCGTCAACCACATCTCGTGCCTGGAGCAGCAGTTCACCCGCCTGGGCCACGACGTTAAGATTATCGCTCCGGCCTCAAAAGCAGTCTACACGCTGGGTGACCGTTTTATACGCATCGGCACACCCCGCCCTATTCCGGCCAGCGGCTCCATAGCCCGCATCACCGTGTCCGTACGGCTGGAGTCGCAGATTAAAGAGGTATTCGAACGGGAGAAATTTGATATCTGCCACCTCCACGAACCCCTGATGCCAACCCTGTGCACCACGGTCCTGAGATTAAAACTCGCGCCGATGGTCGGCACGTTTCATGCATCCGGGGGTAAACCCTGGTACACGATGTTCTCACCGGTCATGAAGTGGTATCTCGACCGGTGGTTCCGCAAGCTCGACGGCCGTATTGCCGTATCCGAGATAGCCAAGACCTATGTAAACACATTCTTCCCCGCAGAGTACACCATCATACCCAACGGGATTGACACCCATCACTTCAACAACCACACGTCGCTAATCGACAAATTCAAAGACGGCAAACTTAACATTCTATTTGTCGGGCGATTCGAGAAACGGAAGGGGTTTGATTACCTGCTGAAAGCCTATAAACTGGTCAAGCAGGAAGTTCCCGACTGCCGCCTGATTGCCGTGGGGCCCGGAGTAAGGCTGCGCAATAAGTACGAGAAGCGAGTCAAGAAAAACGGACTAAAGGACGTGGTTTTTACCGGCTACGTAGCCTACCGCGATTTACCCAGGTACTACACGGCCGCCGATATCGTCTGCTTTCCGGCCACCGGACGGGAAAGCTTCGGCATCGTCCTGCTGGAGGCGATGTCCGTCGGCAAGCCGATTATTGCCTCGGCCATAGACGGTTATGACTGCGTCCTCACCGACGGCATGGAGGGAATCGCGGTGCCGCCGAGGGACTCGGAAAAACTGGCCGAAGCAATTCTCAAGCTCGGCACCGACGAGCAACTACGCCAGCAGATGGGTGCCAGAGGGAAACCCAAGGCGATGCAATATGACTGGTCGCTCCTCGCCAAGAGGATGCTGGATTTCTACGTTGAAACACTCGACAGGATAAAACAGCCGGAGGTAACTCCGGAAGCAGGTCCTCCGCAGGTCGGTGCGGTTTCAGGAAAGCACTGAGCAATGCCGAAACTGGAAAAATCCCGTAAAAGTATAGCTAACTGCGTCACGCAACCGATTGCTAATCTCCTGGCCAGAACCCCGCTAACGCCGAATGCCGTGACCTGGCTTGGATTCTGCATAACCATCGGTGCCGCGGCGCTGGTCGTTACCGAACACCTCTTTGCCGCCGGGTTTGTCGTACTTGTGGCCGGGTTTTTTGATATGCTCGACGGAGCGCTGGCACGAGTTACCAATCGGGTTACCCGCTTTGGCGGCATACTCGATTCCACACTCGACCGCCTGTCCGAAGCCGTATTGCTGCTGGCACTGCTGGCCATATTCGCACGGGAACAGCAGGTCGCCCAAAGCTTACTCGTCGGCTTTGCCCTGCTCGGCTCGCTGATGGTCAGCTATCTCCGGGCCAAGATGGAGGGGCTGGGCATCGAATGTAAAACGGGGCTGTTTACCCGCCCGGAAAGAGTTATTGTCCTGGCGCTGGGCCTGCTGCTGAGCCAGTTCGACTGCGCCCTGGTTACTGCCCTGGCCGTTATCACTTTCTTCAGTTACTTCACGGCGGGGCAGAGGCTGATTTACGCCTGGCAGCAGACAAGAAACTGATTATCAATATTTTTTTATGACAGACGTAAAGAGTATAGACATTCTGCGTCTTAAATAGTAGAATTTATGCTGGATTTTT
>DAOVRI010000206.1 GCA_030628245.1 Dehalococcoidales bacterium | reverse complement strand
GGCAATCACGCCGTCGGTCTTATAGTTGGTCAGGTGCTGGCCGTCAACGCTGGCTTCGACCCTGATTAACCGGGCGATTTCGCCCCGCGCCACCACTATATCGTTCAGGGCATGATATATCCGGCTCTCCCGACCGGAGGCTACCACTTCCACCTGGAGCATAGTCCTTTCGTCAATCCAGCCTCCCGCATCGATTAATGACGTCAGCTTTTCCTGGGCTTCGTCCGCATCGAACTCAGTCATAAACCCGAGCTTGCCCAGATTTATACCCGTAATTGGGGTCGTCCCCGGAATCACCGCCTGTACCGCTCGCAGTATAGTGCCGTCACCACCCACCGTGAGGAGCAGGTCAGTACCATCCAATTTGGTACAGGCATCATCTCTGTCCCAGGCGGAACACACCCACACCGTGATGCCCCGCGACTTTATAAAAGTCTCGAGTTCGCTGGCTTTATTACGGGTAGCTTCAACCTTGGGATGGTAGAGAATACCGATTTTTTTCACGTTCGTTTCCTTGTGTTTCCTGCCCTGTGCCTTTCCGGGGGAAACAACAAGAAGTGTAGCAATTCCGCGTTCACAGTGTCAAGCGGAGGGGGAGGGAAAATCCCCCTTAGTCCCCCTTTTTCAAAGGGGGAAACTGGATGGGGAATATTTTTTAAGGGATAAGCAAAGGATGATGCGAGGGCGGCCAGCCTACGCTAACCTGCTCGCCGCTCCTCCAGAGCTTTGATAAGCAAGAGCTATGGCGAGCAAGCCCGGGTGGGAAAAGATTATAAAAAAAAGGGGGCAGGGTGAGGTAAGCCTGGCAACCGAGTACCAGCAGAACTCCCGTATAAGTAACTTGCCAGACCAACCCCGAGGATGTATCATTAGTAGTTGGAATCCTCTCTGATATTCTTTTGAAAGTAGCTATGGATAGTGAATTAGTGCCCCCGGGATTGACTTACCTCGCCGATAACATTATCTCCCGGCAGAATATTCTGGGTGTCACCAAAGAACAGAGTGCCCGATGGGCACAAAAACTCGACCTTCCCAGGCAAGCCGAGACCATTTTTTTCGCCGGCTGCGGCTACCAGTTCTCCGCTCAACTGGAAATACTGATGTCTCTGGCGCGGGGGATAGACAAGAGCGTTATCGGTGCCGAGCTGCCGATGCGCTTTGCCCGCTTTCAGAAAAAGCTGGGACTCAATCTGCCCGGGATATACAGCAATGTCCTGTCCAGGGGCAGCGAAACTGAAGCCAAGCCGCTGGAAGCAGCCGTAAAGGTACTGCGCAATCTGGGGATTCAGCCGGGCTACCTCGCCGAAGAAGAACCCTGTTGCGGGGCGCCGCTGAACCACGCCGGACTGCAAACTCAATTCGCTGATAATGCCCGCCATGCTTACGATAAGCTAAAGTCTTTCGGAGTAAAGCAGGTCATCGGAATAGTCCCCTACTGTACTCACGCTTTATCAAGGCTTTTTCCCCTCTACGTGGACGGCTATGACCTAGAGGTCAGGCATTTCCTGGAGGTCGTCGCCGAGAAAATACCGTCGTATAAGCTGCGTTTTCCCAGGAAGGTTAAAGTGACCTACCACGACCCCTGCCAACTGGTGCGTTATCTGAATTTAATCGAGGAGCCGCGCCGGATACTGAGGGCAATCGAGGGTATTGAGCTGGTGGAACCCGACTGGACCCGGGGGGAGTGGGCGACGTGCTGCGGCGGCGGGGGAGGCTTTGAGACCGTTTTCCCCGAGTTGAGCCAGATGCTGGCGGTAAACAGGGCCAGCGAGCTGCTGGAGACCGGGGCCGAGATCATCGTGACACACTGTCCCGGCTGTATTATGCAGTTAAAGGACGGACTGCGGGAACTGAAAATAGAAGGCGTTGAAGTCCTTGACTTATCTCAGGTCGTCGCCACGGCCATGGAAACATGAAAAAAACGTCTGATTTCAAGAGCTATAAAAAAGAAATAATGGTAGCGGCCCATGACGACCGGCTCCGCCTGGCGCTGTCACGGGCTATCAAGAGCTTCCGCTCCAATGTGAAGAACGCGCTGGAAAAATTCCCTCATACGGTGGAAATGGCGGAAGAGGTCAGGCGAATCAAGGAAAAGGCCATCCCCGATATGGAGAATCTCACCCGGCAGGCGATTGACGCTATCGAAGAGAACAAGGGCAAGGGTTATATCGCCAGGACGGCGGATGAGGCCCTGGAGATTATCGCCGACCTGACCGGGACCGGCAAACTTATCGTCAAGGGGAAGACGATGACCGGCGAGGAAATCGGCCTGCGCGAGTACCTGGAAGAGAAGGGCAACGAGGTCTACGAGACCGACCTGGGCGAATTCATCATCCAGAAAATGGGGTCGCGACCGATGCACATCCTGTCGCCGTCGATTCACGTGCCCAGGGAGGATGTCGCCCGCCTTTTTTCCAAGATTATGGGACAGGAAATAGCGCCGGACTCGGATATCGCCGATATGGTAGCAGCGGCCAGGGAATACCTGCGGGATAAATTCTTCCGTGCCGATATCGGCATCAGCGGGGCCAATGTCGTTGCCGCCGAGACCGGCACGCTATTCATTATCGAGAACGAAGGCAATATACGCCTGGCCACCGGCGCGCCGCCGGTCCACATCACCCTGGTGGGGATGGAAAAACTGGTGCCCACGCTCAGCGATGCGTATAAGGTATCCGAAGTGACCTGGCGATATGCCAACTATACGATTCCTTCCTATGTCAGCCTGGTATCCGGTCCGAGTAAGACCGGCGATATCGAGAAGGTGACCACCTACGGCGCCCACGGGCCCAGGGAATTCCACGTTATCTTTCTGGACGGTGGGAGGACCCGGTTGGCTAAATACCCCAAGCTGGCTCAGGCGCTCTACTGCCTGCGGTGCGGCGGCTGTCTCTACGAGTGCCCCGTCTTTGCCGTGACTGCCGGGCACTTCGGGGATAAATATTTTACCGGAATCGGCGCCGTCTGGGCGGCCATCGTCAACGAGGATATGGAGAAGGCGGCTTCCATAGCCTACACCTGTTTAACCTGCGGTCGGTGCCGACAGCGATGC
>DAOVRI010000039.1 GCA_030628245.1 Dehalococcoidales bacterium | reverse complement strand
TTTTTTCTACTTCACCTAAAAAACCAGTTTGATAAGATTACTTCGTTTACTCCACGAGCTTTTTAATGGCGTCGACAATGTCAGATGTACGTGTGCCCGGCCCGAAGACGGCCTTGATGCCGATTTTCTCCAGCGCGGGGATATCGTCCTCGGGTATAATGCCGCCAGCCACCACGATGACATTAGCCATGTCATTTTGCGCCAGCCCCTCCATGACCTCCGAGAATAGCTCGAGATGGGCGCCGGAGAGACAGCTCAGCCCGATAACATCCACGTCTTCCTGGAGGGCCGTCCGGACAATCATCTCCGGAGTCTGGCGGATACCGGTATAGATAACCTCCATGCCGGCATCGCGCAGGGCACGCGCCACCACCTTGGCACCGCGGTCATGGCCGTCCAGTCCCGGCTTGGCTACCAGCACCCGTATTTTCTTACGACTCATATTCAACTACTCTCCCTCTTTTCCCGGCTGAACAAGCTCGACGAGCACCCCGTTGAATGATTTAGGATGCAGAAAACCGATTTTCCCGGCCACCCCTTCTCTCCCCTGTTTATCGATAAGCTGGACTCCCTTCCCTTCCATCTCATTTAAATCAGCATCAATGTCATCCACCTCCAGGGCGATATGATGGAGGCCTTCACCGCGCTTTTCCAGGAACTTGGCCACGGCGCTATCGGGGCCCATCGGCTCAAGGAGGTCGATTTCCACCCCTTCGCCTAGCTTGAAAACGGCCTCGGTAACCCTCTGGCAGGGCGCTTCCTCAATATGCGCCTTGAGCCCCAGCAGACGCTCGAATAAGGCCACGCTTTCTTTCAGATTATTAACGGCGATACCGATATGGTGGACCTTTTTTATCATTATTTCTCCTGAAATACTCTAAAAAATGAGGGATTCCCTCTGCACGCCGAATACCTCGCGGAGGGCGTCACAGATTTCTCCCACGCTGGCGTAGGCTTCCACGCACCGAATGAAAGCCTGCATGGTATTTTCAGAACTCCGGGCAACCTTCTTCAGGTTTTCCAGAGCTGCTTCCACTTCAACGGAATCTCGCTCCTTCTTAACCTTATTCAGCCCGGCTACCTGCTTTTTGGCTTCCGCAGGATTAACGCGGAGGAGTCCTTCTATCTTTGAATAAGGCGTGACGAATTTGTTTACGCCCACGATGACTCTTTCTTCCGCTTCTACCGCCTTCTGGTAACGGTAGGAGCTTTCCTGGATTTCCCGCTGCTGGAAACCTTTACCGATGGCCGCCAGGGCCCCGCCCAGAGAATCTATCTTAGCGATATACTTCTCCGCCGCCCCGACCATACCCCGCGTCAGGCTCTCCACCATCCACGCCCCACCAAGCGGGTCGACCGAATCGGCCACGCCGCTCTCGTAGGCCAGGACTTGCTGCGTGCGCAAAGCCGTGGTGACCGCCTCTTCGGAAGGCGTGGCGTAAGCCTCGTCGTAGGAGTTGGTATGGAGCGACTGCGTGCCGCCGAGCACGGCCGCCAGCGCCTGAACGGCCACCCTGACGATATTATTGAAGGGCTGCTGGGCGGTCAGAGAACAGCCGGCCGTCTGCGTATGGAAGCGCAGCATACAGCTCCGCGGGTTTTTTGCATTGAATCTTTCCTTCATTATCCTGGCCCAGAGAATCCGGGCCGCCCGGAACTTGGCCACCTCTTCCAGAAGATTGTTATGAGCGTCGAAGAAGAAAGAAAGTCGTCCGGCAAAGTCGTCGACGTTCAGACCCCGGTCGATAGCCGCCCGGACATAAGCGATGCCGTCGGCCAGGGTAAAGGCGATTTCCTGCACCGCCGTAGCTCCCGCCTCGCGGATATGGTAGCCGCTGATGCTGATGGTATTCCAGCGGGGGAGATTTTTACTGCAATATTCGAAAATATCGGTGGTCAGCCTCATGGAGGGGGCGGGAGGGTAAATATATGTGCCCCGGGCGATGTACTCTTTAAGGATGTCATTCTGGATAGTCCCGTCAAGCTGCCTGGGGTCCACTCCCTGCCGTCCGGCCAGGACGATATACATCGCCAGCATCACCGGGGCGGTGGCGTTAATGGTCATGGAGGTGCTTACCTTGTCCAGCGGGATTTCACGGAAGAGCACTTCCATGTCACGCAGCGTATCGATGGGTACGCCCACCTTGCCCACCTCGCCCCGCGCTAGGGGACTATCGGAGTCGTAGCCAATCTGGGTGGGCAGGTCGAAGGCGATGCTCAGTCCGGTCTGTCCCTGCTCCAGCAGGTAGCGGTAGCGCCGGTTCGATTCTTCGGCGGAAGCGAAGCCGGAGTACTGCCGCATCGTCCAGAGACGCCCCCGGTACATGGTCGGTTGAATGCCCCGCCCGAAGGGATACTCGCCCGGATAACCCGGCGTATCTTCCGTGTCGATGCCCTGAAGGTCTTCAGCAGTATACAAGGGCTGAATCTCAATGCCCGAGTTAAGGCTGAATTCGGACTGCCTTTCCGGGAAACGCTTTATGGTCGGCTCAAGGACATCCTTTTCCCACTTCTCCCTGCGCTTGCCGGGCATTACTTCTTGCCTCCCCCTCCCGATTGTTTCTTACGGCATTTCTCACAGAATCCGAAGATAGCCACATGCCTCAACTCGGCGCGGAAGTTATAATCGCGAAGAAGAATATCTTTGAGCGAAGACAGGGCTGATTCATCGATATCAACCACGTCCCCACAGTCCTGGCAGACCAGGTGATGATGGTGTCCGCTCCCCTCGGCGTGATACCGTATGCGTCCCTCCCCCAGGTCAATTTCATAAACCATGCCGAGTTTCTTCAACAGCTCCAGGGTGCGGTAGACGGTCGAGATATTGACGTTGGGGTATTTGGCGGCTACCTGGGCATAAATCTCCTCGGCGCTGATGTGGTCGTGGCTGCTCTCCATGGCCGAGAGAATCATCAACCGCTGGGGCGTCAGCCGGTATCCCTTCTCGCTTAGCCTGTCGGATATGCTGCCTGTCTCACGCATATCATGCACTTTATGGTTCTCCAATACCTACCTGTGTGTTTCGAGTCTATCATCCCTTATTATAGTCGTTTATGCTCACTGATACCAGATTTTCCTGAAAAAAGGGGAAAGTTGTCACCACTCCCCCCTATCCAGAAATAATAATCCGGCTATTTCGTTTTAGTTCTCGTCATGTCTTTCAGCGCGAAGTCCAGCCCCAGTTCCTTCAATTTCTCCGGGTCAGGTATGCCTTCCTTGGTCCATCCGCGCAGGCTGTAATATTCATCGAGGAACTCGTCCTGGTGACTGACCATCTGCCCCTCTCCCGGGGCTTTCCTGGTATGGAGCGGCTCGGTGAGCATCCGCTCAGGCAGGGTGTCCTGCTTTCGATAGAACCCCTCGCGTACGTTAAACGCCCGTTCCAGGTTGAAGATACGCGCCCCCACCTGATTAAGGTAATCGTTATCCGCGAACCTCTCGATGCCCCTGGCCGCCGCCAGCAGCTTCCCGAAAAGGTCGGGAACCCAGCCCCAGCCGCCGGCAAAACCGCAGACAATCCCCGTTTCCTTAAAGGCGGTACCGTCCTGATTGTAGATAACCACGTCGGCGTTTTCCTCGGAAAAGCGGTCGGTCGGCCTGGGCTCGGGGACCCCGAAAATATCCTGCGCGGCATATCCGTAGCAGTGGTTGGCCCCGATATTGGCGGTAACGTAGTTATAGCCCTGGGACTTAGCCCCCCTCGGCTCGTAGGCGGGAAGCTCCAGCCCTTTGACGTGCATGGCATAGGCCTCGGCCCCCTTACCGATGGTAGCGGCCGCCCGCATGGTACCCTCGGCCAGAAGGTCGCCGATACCCTCGCGACGGGCTATCTTTTTCACGAGGGTAATCATCGGCTCATGCCTGCCGTAGATAAGCTCCAGGCCGTCGGTGTCCGACTTCTTGAGCAGGCCCTTTTCGTAAAGCTCATAGGCGAAGCCGATGCAGCCGCCGGTGCTGATGGTATCCAGCCCGAGATCGTCGCAGAGCTGGTCGGCGGCTATGCTGGCCTCGATACTGTTGCTTTCTATCGGGCCGGTAAACGCCCAGATAGTCTCGTACTCCGGCCCCTCGCTGTGGGCCCCGGCGTAAACTCCAGAGGTGACGGTATGTACTTTACCGCACCGCGCCGGACAGGAATAGCAGCCCATGTCGCCCGTCCTCAGCTTACGGTACTGCTCTCCGGTAATTTTCTCGTAGTCGGTCTGCTGCCCGTAGCGGAAGTTCTGTACCGGGTAAACCCCGATGGCGTTGGTAATATCCTGAGTGGCGGTGGTGCCCCACTCCTTATGGTTCTGGAAGCCCCTGTTGTTACGGATAATATCAACCTGCTCCCTGGCCAGCTTATCATAAGCTTCCGCGTCGGCCAGCTGAATCTTGCGCTCAGCCGTAACGGCAATGGCCTTAAGATTCTTGGAGCCCATCACGGTGCCGGTACCGCAGCGTCCGGCCGTCCTGCGGTCGCTGACGATGGCCGCATACTTTACCAGGTTCTCACCCGCCGGGCCGATACAGGCCGTCCGGGTGTTACTGCCGTACTGCCGGGTCAGCCATGCCTGCGTTTCTTTGGTGTCTTTTCCCCAGATTTCACCGGCATCGAGAATCTGACAGCCATCGGCGGTCAGGTGGACGTAAACAGGCTTCTCGGCTTTGCCCTCGACAATAATGAGTTCGTACCCGGCGAATTTCAGCCATGCCCCGAAGTCGGCGCCGCATACGGAGCGGGCGAAGGCGCCGGTCAGAGGACTCCTGGTGCACACCATCCAGCGCGAAACGGCCTGGGCCATGTTACCCGCCAGCGGGCCGTTGAGCATCATCAGCTTGTTTTTCTCACCGAGGGGGTCGATGCCGGGAGCTAACTCCTGGTAGAGATAACTGATACCGTACCCCCTCCCCCCAACGAAGTCCTCCGTTATCGATTCTGGAATAGTCTCCGTGGATACTTTTCCGCTGGAAAGGTCTACCCTGAGCAATCTACCGGTATTCAGTGTCATGTTATCCTCCTCAGTATAGATATTCTAAATTGTATTTATTATAATGATGAATCACGAAATTATCTATTTCTACAGTATTCTCTCAGCCCCCGAATATGGGATGCGCAATATGAATTATATCCCCGTCCTCTACCGGCTTGGCCAGTACATCGGGAGAAGCGCTCTCGCCGTTAATAAAGATATTAAAACCTTTGTGTATCTTCCCGACCCCGGTAAAGACTCGGTCCTTCAAGCGGGGATACCGTTTAACCAGTTCGTCGAGGCACTCGCCTACAGTATCACCGCTGACGTCTATCTGCTTCATACCATCGGCAAGGGTCTGTAAAAAGGGGGGAATGTTAACCGCGATACTCATGCTTCCTCTAACCCGATTATAACATCTTTAGTCGCCTTCATTTTTCTCCCGTCGCTCCATTCACCCTGCCGGGCACGTTAAAACGGGTTCAGTATGGCTCTATACCTTAACCTGAAAAAGGCCGCCGATACCGAATAAATCACGATGAATCCCATCAGGACCATGATTAAGGCCAGTATGAACAGGCTGTAAACGACACCGAGCGACGAAGCTGTCAACGGAAAGAATTTCTCGCTGCCGAAACCGGTGATAATCCCCAGGATATTTATCAGGAGAAATATCAAAACAACACAGCCCAACCCTGATAATGAACCTTTAATATCGGACAGACTGAGCCTGATATTCGAGGCGACGCAGATGGAGAGATAGACGAAGACCCAGAACTGCCAGCTTGCCAGGTTGGAGAACGTGAAGATAATCCTCACCAGAGCCAGTGACGAGCTCTGAAATACCGCCAGGTAATTGCTAATCGAGTGGCTCTCGCCCATTTCGCCGACTTCGAAAATGATAGAGTCCCACACCTGAGAACTGTTCGGAATCAGGAAGTAAAACGTGGTGAAGAGCACGGCGCAGCCGAGTACTACCGGCCCGATACCGATGAAGAAATTCCCCAGCACAGCCCAGGGATTCGTTTTACTCCACGTGTGAGTAACGTATCCCAGCGTCCCCGTAAGCGGGTCCGGCTTGAAGAATCTAATTTCCACAATTCTATGCAGAAATATCACGCAGAAAAGGGCGTGTCCCAGCTCGTGAATCGGTGTGCCCAGCCAGGCCACGAAATAAACACCCTTGCTCCCGAAAGACCTTTCCAGTGATTTGAAGGTAAGCTGCGAGATGAAATGTATCAGGAGACCGAAAATAAAGACCCCGGCGAACAGAGAGGCCATCTGGCTTAACGTAGCGACGACGAGGTCTTTAATGAAAACCAGTGCGGTCATATCGGTTGCATGATATCCGCACCACATATGACTGTCAAGGACAAGCAGTCCGGCGCCGGTTCTATTCTTTATAAAACGCTAGATAGCCCGCGCCGTGCGCGAGCCGGCCGCAATAGCATCTACAATCAGGAGGGGTTCTTTACAGTCGCCGACGGCATATACTTCCGGCACCTTCCCTTCAAGGTTTTTGAGCAACTCCGTGTCCGGTAACAATGGCAGGGCAGGTACTATGGTATCGGCTTCAATGGTCTGTTTCTCCCCTTCCCTGGTTATGATGGTCAATCCTTTATCGGTTATCTCCACATACTCTTTAACCCCGGACAGCACGGCTACCCCTTTTTTGCGGAACCACGTAAAAAGGTACGCCAAAATAACATCTACCATCCCTTCTCCAGGAGTATCGGATTTATCCACGATGGTCACTTTCCTGCCCCGCTTGGTGAGAAACTCGCCCAGCTCGCAGCCCTGTATGCCGCCGCCGATGACAACCACTCTCTTCCCGATGGGTAGATAGAAATTTGTCAGCCACCTCAGGGTTCCCGGCCTCAGAAATCTTAAAAGAAACTTCAGCCTGCGATGCAGGACGGCGTTGCTGATAACATTGCGCCTGTATATTCCAGGTATCGCCGGAACCGTGGTTGTACCTCCTGTAGCCAGGATAACTACCTCCGGATGAATCTCCTCGATTACAGACGGACTAACCTTCTCTCCGAGCCTGATTTTTACACCGAGCCCGGTAATCTGGCGTTCAAGATAGCGGACTATGGCGGGCAGGTCTTCAATCCCGGTTCCCTTTACCAGCGCCGCCATCGGGAGCAATCCCCCCAGCTTGTTTGATTTCTCATAGAGCGTGACGTCGTGCCCTCTCAGGGCCGCCACCCTGGCCGCCTCCAGCCCGGCCGGCCCGCCGCCAACTACCACGACCTTTTTCGATTTATCCGCTTTTTCAACGGTATTATGCTCCGTCCCCACGTTCGCATTTATCCGGCACCGCCGACTCCCCAGGCAGTTATCACAGGCCGTGCAGGGCGCGATATCGCCCAATCTTCCCGCGGCAACCTTGTTAGGGAGTTCCGGGTCGGCTATCAGGCGTCTGGTCATGCCGATAAAGTCCGCCATACCCTCGCGCAGGACTTTCTCCCCGAGCTCAGGGTCGAGCCTGCCAACAACCATGACCGGAATAGACACCGCCTTTTTGATTCCTGCGGCCAGACGCAGGTTGGCTCCGGCTCCATGCCGACTCCAATCATACTCTTTAGGAAAGTCTTTCAAAGGGATGGGGGATTCCGGATATGAAAACAGTTCAGGGAGATACGCGCCGACGTGACGTCCCAGCCAGTGACTCCTTACATGGATGTTATCGGCGCCGGCTTCCTGTAATATCCGGGCTATCCCGCGGCTGTATTCAGCCGTCATGCATTTATCGTCCTCAATCCCCATGACCCGACCGATTTCCATACCGTTGATACAGACCGAGACCGGGAAGTCCTGTCCCAGACGCTTTTTAATCTGCTGTATAATTTCAACCACAAACCGGGTCCTGTTTTCCGGGCTCCCGCCATAGGCATCCTGGCGCCTGTTCCAGAAAGGAGAGAGGAAGTTGTGTAACAGGTGGCTGCTGGCGGCATTGATATCCACCCCCTGAAATCCCGCCTTCTCAGCCCGCACCGCCGCGCTGGCGAACTTATCGATAATTTCCTCGATTTCCGCAATAGTGAGCTCTCTGGGCACCTCATTATGAAAGTCGTTCTCCGAGCTCATGCTTACCGGCGAGGCAGCTATCGGCGGACCGGGGGAAAGGGCCGTCGGCTCAAAAATTATTCTCTGCCAGGGGCCATCATGGTTCATCTGCATAAAGGTCGGGCAGTCGTGCTTGCGGATAACCTGAGCCAGCTCACTGAGACCTTTAATATATTTATCGTCGTCAATACGATACCGCTGCCTCCAGCGTGCGCCTAAAGGGTAATCAATGGTGGGAGATTCTACTATCAGCAGGCCCACACCGCCTCTGGCCATGCCTTCGTAGAAGGCCATAATCGATTCGTTCATGTGGAGGTCGTCTTCGTGCCACATGAACATCCCGGCGCCTGTCTTTATTATCCGATTCCTGGTCTTTACCGACCCTATGTGAAACGGTTCGAGCAGCTTTTCAAATTTCTTATTACCAGTCAATTGCCCTTCTCTCCTTTTGCTGAATATACACTTGCTTAATATAATTAATTTCCCCGGCAAAAGTCAAAACGGACTTGAAAACAGAGCAACCGGAAGTTAATGTAACATTGCTTAGATTTAAGGTGATTATTCCAAATTTTTAGGACAGCCGTATTCTCTTTGGCTGAGAAGCCTTTATCTTTATTAACGGGGGATTAGCTCCCGATAACCTCGCCCCCCTACTGTACTAAAGTACCGTGGTTGGCATTGGACATTAGTACCGGAGAGTGATAAGATAAACCTGTCAGCAAAGGGAAGGAGTGTAAGAAATTTTTCAAGGAGAGATAGTGTGACCTGAAGACGTAAATAAGACGTGTTGTCTGGGGACTCGTGTTCTAATACCTGTGAATCTCACCTCACCCTGTTGATTCCAGTAATTCTAAGGTTAAGCAGTCCAACGGCAATAGGCTGTTTACCAGGTCTTTAAGCATCACTTTTCCGCAATTTTTCTCTTACGCCAGTCCCGTATGCATTACTCCCCGCACCTTTTTACTTACTTCACCCATTTTCCCCATTTAGCGCTTATTTATTCCATTGACAGGGAACGTATGTGCATTGAGTCAGTCTTCAGATAGAAGAAAGGTGATAGAAACATGACGGCTTTAAATAGCGAGATAGATATAGATAAACGGGGAATATTAAACCGTATCGGTTACAGTAACGATTATCAGCCATCCGCCCGTATCAGTTCACTGGTGGATGATTATATTGAAAATTACCACGACCTTATCGCGCCATCATACTCGTATAGAATCAGGAATATCGAGTCTGTTGACGGGGGTCGTATTGATATCGGTAATTCGCTCGTCCTGAAAAGCAAGAAGCTCGCCAGGCTGCTGGAACGGTGTGAAATGGTGGCCGTTTTTGCCCTGACGATAGGTAATTACCTGGAAGACCTGGTTGCTTACCTGGCGGATAACGGACTGGTGCTCCAGGCAACCGTACTCGACGCTATCGGTTCGGGTACTGCGGAAAATTTGGCAATTGAGGTTGAAAACAAAATAAGAATTGATACCGGCATCGAAGGCCTGGTTACCAGCTGGCGTTTCAGTCCGGGCTACTGCGATTGGGAAGTAGGCCAGCAGGAACTTATTTTCCGTGCTCTGGAAGGTGACACGCCCGGCATAAGGTTGACGGATAGCATGCTGATGATACCGCGTAAATCGGTGTCCGGCATTATCGGTATTGGTCTGCCCGGAAATGAAATAGAGAATTATAACCCGTGCAATACCTGTTTGAAAAAAGACTGTCCGGGCAGAAGGAGATAGAGTATTAGAGGATGATTCGAAAAGGACTTGAAGGGGGTAGTTATAAGCCCCTTACCCCTGAGGATATATCCAGGATAAATGAAACAGTACTACGCATCATTGAGGAAATAGGTTGTGAGGTTAATTCTAATACAGCGCTAGTAGCCCTGGAGAAGGCTGGCGCCAACGTGGATAGAGAAAATCACCGGGTGCGTCTATCCCGGGAAAGGGCACTGGAACTCATCAGTAAAGCGCCGTCCGAGGTCACCCTCTGCGGTCGCGACGAGAAAAACGACATCCACCTGGGGGGCAGTCGAGTTTACACCGGAACCGGAGGCACCGCCCTCTACATCTACGAGCCGGACACTGGCGAGAGGCGCCAGGCCACTCTGGAAGACCTGAAAAACATCGCCAGGCTGGTCGAGAAACTGGATAATATCCACCTCTTCCTGCTGCCCACCTACCCTAACGAGCTGCCGCTGAAGCAGGTCGATGTCAACCGCTTCTTTACCGGCCTGGATAATACCACCAAGCACATCATGGGCGGCACCTACACGGCCGAAGGCACGCAGCAGGTTATCAGGATGGCCGAGTTAATCGCCGGGTCGCCCGAAGCGCTGCGGGAACGCCCGATTATCTCCATAATTACCTGTGTTATCAGCCCCTTTATCATTGACGCTAAGTACGGCGACATGATAGTCGCCGTAGCCGAGAGCGGCATCCCGGTGGTCTGCCCCGCGGAACCGTTATGCGGAGCGACATCGCCGGTAACACTGGCCGCCAATCTGGCCGTCCAGACGGTCGACTCGTTGATGGGGGTGATACTGACGCAGGCTGTCAATCCTAGCACACCGGTTATCTTCGGCTCGGTAGCCACCAATACCGACCTCAGGGATTTAAAGTATATCGCCGGTTCGGTAGAGATGGGCTTGCTTAACGCCGCCGGCGCCCAGATGGCCCAGTTTTATAAGCTGCCCTATTACGCCACCGGCGGCATGACCGATTCCAAGACACTGGACTCCCAGAGCGGCTACGAAACGGCAATTACCAACCTGCTCTGCGCCCTGTCCGGTTCCAATTTCATCCATGACAGCGCCGGCCTGATGGAGTTCGCGCTGACCGCCTGCTACGAGAAGTACGTTATTGATAATGAAATACTGGGCATGGTAATGAGGGCGGTTGATGGCATCAGGGTTGACGACGAGACCCTGGCTTATGACCTCATCAAGAAGGTCGGGCCGGGTGGTAACTTTGTCACCGCCAGGCACACGCGACACTTTATGCGTAAAGAGCACTATCAACCCACCCTGAGCGACAGGAACAGCCGTGAGAAATGGGAGGAGAGGGGGAAAAAGACTACCTGGGAAAAGGCTGCCGAAACGGTGCAATCTATTCTGAAAAGCCCTGCCGCCGGCCTGCCCGATGAAGTAAGAAGTCGGGTATTATCGGAGATAAAGGGTATCGTGGACTGACACATACCGTTATTACGAGAGGAGACAGGAATGTCTGAGGACATTATCGAAGCGATTAAGGAGAATGTTATCCAGGGACGGGTCACGCAGAATGACGAAGGGATTGAAGAGAGCACGATCGGCCAGCCTGGGGTGACCGAGCTTGTTAATGAAGCGCTTGCCTCCGGGGTAGATGTCTCGGACATAATCAATGATGGACTCACCGCATCCATGGAGGTCGTGGGGCAGAAGTTTGAGAATGAGGAGTATTATATACCGGATATGCTGGCCTCGGCCGAGGCCGTAGGAGTCGCGATGGAGATACTTAAGCCTCATCTGGCTAAAAGTGGAGTCAAACCCAGGGGTAAGATACTCATCGCCACGGTAAAGGGAGATATGCACGAAATCGGCAAAAATATCGTATCGATACTGCTGCGGGGGGCCGGCTATAACGTCATAGACCTGGGTAATGATGTTGAAACTCAGGACATCGTCAAGGCCGTCAGAGAAGAGAAGCCCGATTTTCTCGGACTATCGGCGCTGCTCACCAGCACCATGGTTAATATGGAAGACACGATTAAGGCGCTCAAGGAAAACGGTCTCAGGGACAAGGTGAAAATAATTATCGGCGGTGCGCCGGTATCGCAGGAATATGCCGAGAGGATCGGCGCCGACGGCTATGGCGCCGACGGTTTTCATGCTATATCCGTGATAGAAACTTTGAACGGCGGTGATTCCCTCGATAGTTAGCCTCTAACTGCCGACGGCATATCAATAAGGAGGAACGAAGTGCCCA